>NZ_CP009216.1:0-48288 GCF_000747315.1 Corynebacterium ureicelerivorans | reverse complement strand
GACACCCCGCCCACCGGCATATTCACCAGGGGAAGAAGGTACGTTCCCTCAACTTTCCCCCAACCTCCAGACCTCCCGCCGTAATTGCGGTGTCACTTTCCTCACTGTGCTGTCACTGTGGAAAGTGACGCGACAGTGACCCGCGGGCGTTGGCGTCACCCCCGTTTCCTACCCCTACACTAGTACGCATTGCATACTAGTGCGCAATGCGTCATAATGGATTCACAAGCAAAGAACAGCCCCCACAAGGAGACACCATGAACCGCCAACAGATCATCACCATCACCACCCAGATCCTCGAAAACAGCATCTACGCAACCCACCTCGACATCCTCCGCGACTACAAAGACGACGAATCCTGGGACGCCTACACCAACATCATGGACATCCACCACAGCCGAGCAATCGCAAAGCTTGAGCTGCTCGACGTCATCAACCCCCGCCTCGCCGACCGCATCCGCGCCGAGCACCACGGACTAGACTACGACTCCTCGAAGCAGATGTACGCGCACTTCCTCGAAAACAAAACCCGCCGCGAACGCATGAACATTCTGCCGAAACTCGCAGACGCGGGCCGCCTAGGCGAGGTGGAGGCGTTCATGCGCGAGTTCCGCGACCGGGAAATCCCGAAGGCCGCAGAGCAGGTCGCCAGCTACTTCGAGCAGGAGAACTAGCCGTGCAAATCATCAGCCCGGATACCCTCTCCCACATTGGCGAGAAGATCATCCTCATCGGCTTGGCGGCTAAGGCTGTGGGCGCGGAGGTCGCCGGCGGTAACGCCGTGGCACTGCGCTCCGCACGCGAGAGCTTGGCCGCGTCGGAAGCCGACTACGACAATGCCATGTCCGAGCTTGCACCGGAGCAGCGCGTGTGGGTGGAAAGCCTGTTTGCGGACGCGCTCGCTAAGGCGCGGGCTGGGCGCGACGGTTACCACCAGGCCGTCTACATGGCCCAGATTAAGTGGTCCGACGACCAGGTGCGCGAGCTCGAAGCGGTCACCACGGAGCTGAAAGACGCCCGCACGGAGTGGGTGCGCGACGCTATGTCGTACGACGTGACTGCGTACCAGGTGGCGAAGCTGTGCGGTCGCACCCCGTCCACGGTGCAGCGCTGGGTGAAATAAGAAAACCCCGCTAACGCGGGGCAGAAAGAAGCCGCCTTTGTACTACGGCTCACCCCCGCAAGGCGGGGAACACCCAGAATGTAGCACACCCCACAAACGTAAAAAGACCCCACCTTGGCGCATAGCCAGAATGGGGGCCAGGTGGGTTAGCGGCAGGCGCGCCACTTGTTGAAGCTGGGGAATGGTGGGTCTTTGAATTCGGGAATGGTGGAGAGGTGGTCGATGTAGGCGCGGGTGGCGTCCAGCTCGCACTCAAGGGCGTCAATGCGGTTGTCGCGCTCCGCCAGCTGTTCTTTGAAGAAGGATTTCATCTCCGTGGTCAACGTCTGCCAGTTCGCGGGCTCCGCGGCCTCCTTCTGCGCCTTTGTAGTCACCTTCGTGCCCGCGTACGCACCTAGCGCTGTGACTACAGCAATGATGATGGGGGCGACGCTATTCACGTCGAAGCTCACAAGCGATCTCCTCCCTGCTCACCGTCGGCTCACGACTACCGAACCACACGGCCCACAGGACGAGGGCTGCGATGGACAGGTAGCCGACTGCGGGTAGCCAACCACGCACGGCGCCCTTCGCAATCGCGTCCGCGATAAACGACGCGCCCCACAGCAGGTTCAAGCCGACGCAGGCACCAACCGCCACGGGGGCGGCACGCGGCCACCACGCCGCCACTATCGCAGCCACCCCGGCGATAATCCACACCCACGCCCACACCGACATGGGCAATGTTCCCTCTACCGGATGCGCTTGCCGCGCATGCTCCGACATGAGCAACGGGGTGTAGGAGATGCCGCGAGCTACCGCGCCCACACCGAGGATAAGAAGTGCGGGACCGACGGTGCGCGCCCAGTCACGCACCTGCCGCGCACCCGGCTTCATGCGCTCCGGTAGGTGCTCAATCGGCACGGTGCTTCCCCCCGTTCACAGTCGGGCCAGTGTAGACCGGCAGCGTCACCGGCTCCGCAGCCTCCGAATCGGCACGCTCAATACGCTCCGCCTCCGCAATGATCTGCTGCTGCTGCCCAACCGTCAACGCCGGAACAGTGAAACGGGCGATACCAAACGCCAACGCCGACGCCGCAACCGCCACCACCTGGCCCACACTGCCAGCCGCAGCCGGGATAGTGTCAGCATTCTCCGCAATGAGCGTGACCATCCACGCCAGAAGCGCAGCGAGGGCGGACAGGGACTCCTTACGCAATGCGAGTGAGGACTGCTTGCTGCGCACGCCCTTGACGGCGCGTTCCAAGATGTTCGTGTTCATTACTTGGCTCCGATCTGGTCGATTTTGCGGGACAATTCCGCCACGTCGTGGCGTAGTGCAGCTACCGCGTCCACGAGTGTGAGGTTCTGGCCGTTCTGGTTTTGGCCGAGCTGTTCCCAGCCCGCGTCTCCGCGTCCACGCAGCTGCTCGCGGATGTCCGCAGCGTCGCGGGCTGCGGCCTGGGCGGCAGTTTTCGCGTCGTTGAGTGCGGCGGGGCTGTCCGGCCACGGGTAGGAGGTGGTCATGGGTTCCTCCTTGGTGTTGTTCGGGTTAAAGATTCGGGCGAGTTCATCTCGGGTGCCGCGGTAGGCGTTCACGTCGACCGGGTAGTGGTCGCCCACGACACCTTCGGAGCCGAACTGCAGAATGTCCGGCTTGCGGTCGCCGAGTGGGTACGTCCAGCCGCGGTGGTTCGCCCCACCGTCGGCAAGGTACGTCTCCCGCGGGTCACCCTTGCGGTTCTTGCCGTAGTTGGACACCCACAGGTGGCCGAGCCCGTGCATGGGCGGTTCGCCGCCGGGCATTTTTTCCCAGTACCACGCGCCGGAGTAGATTCCGGGCACGTGGTAGCCGCGGGCTTCGAGTTCGCGCTTCGCCGCCCACACATCGTCCTTGGTGAGCAGGGCGCGGCCTTGCTTGTCGACGGATTCGACGTCAATCCACACGCCGAGGTCACGCCGCCCGTTCATCTGCTTGTCGATGACGTCCACCTGCTGGGCAATGGTGGTGCCTTCGGAGGGTGCGCGTAGGTACCAGTAGGTGGACACCAGCAGACCCTGCTTCTCCGCGTCCTCAAGGTGCGACTGGAACAGCGGGTCTTGGTAGGTGCCGTCGCACAAGCGGATGATGACGAACTCCATGCCGTCCGCCTTGACCTTCGACAGCGGATAATTCTTCTGCCAGCTCGAGATGTCGATACCGAAGATGGTGCCCGGCACCGCTGGTGGCGTCCAGGGTTTGGCGGGTGCTTCGCCTGGGTAGTCTGCTCCGGCTAGCCAGGTTTCGGGGTCGACGCGTTTCGAGCGGTAGCCGCGCTCGTAGATGGTGAGGTGTAGGTGCGGGCCCGTGGATTGACCGTTCGAGCCGACGTAACCGAGCAGCTGGCCTTTCTTCACTCGGTCGCCCGCCTTCAGCCCGGTGGCGGAGGCGTTCCACATGTGGCCGTACTCGGAGCACCCTCCGCCAACCTCGGCGGGGTGGTCGATGACGATCCACTGCCCGTAGCCGGACGCCTTACCGATGTACTGCACGGTGCCGTCCGCGACGGCGTAGAACGGTGTGCCGTCCGGGGCTGCGAAGTCGGTGCCGGAGTGGCTCTCCGGCCTGCCGGTGACGGGGTTTGTGCGGCCAGCGAACCGCGACGTGATGCGGATTTTGTTGCGCGGTAGGGGCCAACTGCGGTAACTCATTGTGTCCTCCTTTTGGGTATGAGTGAACCCCTGCCGCGTGTGCGGTCAGGGGTTGTGTGTTAGTGGGGTGTTATGGCCAGCGTCGGGCGATGACGAGGCCACCCGGTTCGCCGGAAGACCCGTCACCCCCATAGCCACTAGCGGTCTTATTGCCTGAGCTACCTCCTGCACCACCTTCTCCGGGGATGGTGCCGGTGTATGTGCTACCCCATGCTTGGGGAGTGGGGCGTGTAGTGGCTGTGGCTGTGGTGAACCAGCCGCCGATAGTTGTGGGACCGCCGGGGACACCCACGTTGCCGGAACTCGAAATCGAGCTCCCCCGACCTCTCTTGCCGCCTTCTCCTACAGTGACGTTGGGGAGCATGTCGAGAGTGAACCCCGACACCGGCGCACCGTTTCCGGGTGCACCCTTCTTGCCCGCACGGTCAGTGCCGCCGCCCTGGCCGCCCTGGCCGCCGCTATAGGCCCACGCCGAAACCTCACCCCCAGGCACCAACAGCTGAATGCTGGGTGACACGGTGCGCCACGACACGAAGCCGGGACGAAGCGTCTCCGCAATCCAATCAGGGCTATCGGCTTGGCCCCCTCTGAAGCCCCACGCGGCGGTGTTCGTGGCGGCGACTGACGCATAACCAGGCGTAAAAACATCCTGGCTGTTGAATATGCCGCCGCTGTTGACGGTAGTAGCGACCTGCACACCATCGATCAGTAGCGTGACTTTATATGAGGTCAGTCCGTCCAAATCCGTCAAAAGCGCTACTGCGTGCATGCCGCCTGTCCACGGCGCGCTTAGAATGACTCTTTGGCCACTCGGAGACGTGGATTCCGCGTAGACCATTCCGCCCCGCACCTCCATGCGGAGGGCGCGCCTACCACCCTGCGTCACGGTAAGGGCGGAGTCGCTCCCCGCCACCATGTGCAACTCGCTTCGCTTGCTGCTGCGGACGGGTACTGTCGCGGTAGTCGCAGTCAAGGACGCGGCTGCCATTCGGAAGTCCATCTGGTCGATGAAGCCCTCGAACCCACGTATCCGCGACGCGGCGTAGATGAGCCGCCCCATGTGCCAGATTTCTTTCACCTTCCGGCCCTGGTGGAACACGTCTTTGACCTTCCGGCCCTGATGATAAATAGGCATGCCCGCTCCTATTCGTAGACGATGTGCAGTTTGCCGTCCGCCGCGCCGGTGTCACCCTCCACAATCAGCGCGTCCGTGTACGCCCGCGCCTCCCGCACCACCGTGTCCAACCCCTGCTGCACAGTGGCGTCCACATAGTTCTTGTTCGCTGCATGCACCCCCGCAGTCGGATCAGCAACCGACACAGCTCCCTTCGACGTGCGCCTCATGATGGTGCCAGCAGTCGCACTATAAGTAGCAGCCTCGACCTGGGCAGTAGCGTCCAACACACTCTGCGGAATCGGCGGAGCAATCTGTGACGTAGGCACCGACCGCCACCCACCATCCTGACGCACCACAACCTCACCGTCAGCAGGGTCATTCTGCACCAGTCGGTGCGTGTGGTCAGCCCGCGCCGCCGTCATCGACGAGCCACGGGAGTTAGCGGAGCCTACTGGCTTTGGGTACTCGTTTGTGAGCAGCGCCGCATTCTCCCCTGTTAGAAAGCCCGCTCCAACAATCGCGTCCACCAGCTTCTGCGGGTTGTCACGTACCGTCTTCGCCAGCTCAATGTGCAGGAATGGGTTTCCGCGTTGCGCCGCAACGTCACCTTGAATGTTCGCCATGCCGATGAGCTTCGTGGCTGACCCGTCCCACTGGCGTGCCGTCGTGATACCAGCGGATGCGATGAAGGCCTCCGTGCGGATCACGCCCGCCGACAGCGGGGACGACCCGGACGACACCACCGCCCCCACACCAGGCATCGAAGCATCACCAAAACCATGCAGTTGCAGCTCCGGCTGCCCCGGCTGCGCAATCTTCGTGGTCACCTTGTGCCACATCGACTTCGTATTGTGGGCAGCATCCCTAGGGTCAGTACCGTCCGGGTTTGTGCGGTGCGACCCAGCCACCGCTAGTACCGTCCCCGCAGGGGAGCGCTGCCACACCTGCACAGCAATGTCATCGGAGCCACCGTCAAAAACAGGGTGCGGGGCCTCCACAACACCCGACACCACACTGTCCACGGGGAATACCCACATCCCCCAATACAGGCCGTTGCCAGGCGTGCTCCGGAGGACACGCACGTTTCGCTTCGCCGCAGCCGAATACCCCTCGATGACCTCCGCCCCGTCCGGCAGGCTCGCAGGCTTCACGCCCCGCGCCAACGCCATCGCCGCCGACACCATACCCATCACCTGCTCCGTAGATGGGTCACTGTACGTGTGGCCCTCCGCCAATCCGGCGCGATTCTCCCCGACGAGCGCAGCCACGTCCACCTGCTTCGCCATAGGCTCCGGCAGGCCACGCAGACGAGAGGTCTTCGACTCGATCAGCGTGCGCAAAGCCTCGTCGCCGGACTCAAGAGCAGCCGCAAGCTCACCCAAAGTGTCCAAGGCTTCCGGGGCTGCGCCAGTGATCTTCTCAATGGTTGCGGCGTCACCCTCCGCGAGAAGGGTCTTGACCTCCTCCAAAAACGCCTGATTGCTCCTGAACGCCTCCGTGGTGGCCAGCGCGTCCTGCAGCGACTCATAGAGCGACTGATTGCGGTCCAGACCAGCGGAGAACTCAGACAGCGTGCGGGAGACAGCGGAAGCCTTCTCATCGGCTACAGTCTGCGAATCGAACGCCTTTCTCGCCGAATCCGCCGCAGCAACGCTCGACTGCTCCGCCTGCTGCGAAAGCTGAGCAACCGCAGCCCGAGACGCCTCCACAGCCTCAGCGTCCTCGGCCGCCGACGTGGCAGCACCAACCGCCGCCGCTTCCGCCTCCAAGACGCGCTCCGCCGACCCCACACGGTTAGCGCCCGCCGTCGCTACTTCAGCCTGCCGAGTCGCTTCCTGCTCGGAGGCGGCGGCCTTGCCTGCGGAGGCTTCAGCCCTGGCCGCCGCGTCCGACACGGCAGCCACGTCACGCGCCACCTCACCCGCAAGACGCTCCAACACACGCCGGTCAGTATCGCCCGCCACCTGGGCAGCGACCACACACTGCTCAAGTGTCGCCTCCGCCACGTCCGGCACGACTAGCTTCACCGCATGGGAGAAGCCGCCCGTGACCTCAAGCATCATCACCGCAGGCCCAGGAAGCACCACCATGTCCAGCTGCCCGCCATCGACGGGTACTGAATCGTCAAACGAGGTAGTCAGGCCACCCTGCTCCGCACGGTCACGCGCAGCACGCACCCGCACCTGGCTGACCAGCAGCGGCCTATCCGTCACAACCCGCAACGGGCCAGAAACACGAACCATTCTTTTTCCTCCTAGCTTTCCATCCACCACAGGCGAGTATTGCCACCCGACGCCGTACGCTGCACTTCGCCCGAGTGATTACACCGCGCCTCAAAACGCACCGTCTGACCAGCCTTAACATCGATATTCCGCGACACGGACTGCGACCTGGCACCACTACCCAGAAAGCTCAGCGGCCCGACACTCGTGGACGATTCCTCCGCCACCGTCTGCCCGTCGACCGTGATACGCACCCCATAGAGTGACCCGCGATCCGCAGCAGCCCAATCCACACGCAGCTCCATCGAGACCAGGCGGTCCTTCTCCACCGTGACGGTGCGCACTGGTGTCCACCATGTGCCCGCCACGAATCGCGGCAGTCGCTGGTCAAGGCGGGTCAATGAGCCGTCAGCGCGCTGGTAGTGGAAGACGGCGGCGTGCACGTCGCTGGCCATTTTCCAGCTGCGGGTGGTGCCCACATCCACCCGACGCACCTCCCTCGGATACGTGGTCACCGTGACATCAGTGTTGCCGCTGCGCCTCGTGTGTGTCACGTCCAGCACCGCCGTACCGACCCACGAACCCAGCGCCTGCACCGTGCTCCCGTCGACGCGCCACACGCCATCACCATCAGTGCCGACCTGCCACGCCCTATCCCCCATGCGACCCAGCTGCGCCTGCATCGCGTCCATAATCGCGCCCTGCTCATTCTGGCGGGCATTCTGCTGCTCCGCCAGCTGGTCCTGAGCCTCGTCAATCTCACGCTGCGCCTCCCACAGCTGGGTATTCATCCACAGATACGAGTTCAGCAAGCCAGGGGGTGGAGGGGTCTCACCATCCCCCACCATCCCGGTGATCTGCGACTGCACCGCCGCCAACTGCGCCAGCAAATCCCCCTCATCAGCCTGCGCGCCACCCAGCACCTCACGCACCTGCGCCACATCAGCCACACGCTCCGAACGCTCCACCGCCACGACGGCGTTAGCGTGCGACTTAGCCTCGTCCAGCTGGCTTGCTAGCTGTTCGTCAATGCCCGCGGCCTCCGCCCTCATCTGGCGGTCAATCTGACGCATACTCTCCGCCAGGTCGGTAGTGTCAGACATCAGCGCCGGGCCGAACCCGACCTCCGCCGTACGCACCCCGTCTTGCAGAGAGTAGCGAATACTGGTGCACGTGGCCGGCACTACCATGCCCCACACCAGAAGCGGGAGTACGTCACCTTGCGCGAAATCGACATTCGGCACCAGAGCCCCTAGCTCATCGTCCGTGAGAGTGCGCTGGAACACTACGTCCCCGGACAGCTCGCGAGCCGCGGAATCAATCTGCGATTCAGCGTCCGACCACCCGTTCTTGTCGCGGGCGTCAATCTGGATATCCCGCCGTACATGACGCCGGGCGAATCGCGGGGGTTGCTTCACCAGGCGATGTGCGTAGCCGAAGGTTCGCGTCGGCCCCAGGTCGGGGCGCTGCTCCTCCGGCATGTCCTGCGGATATGTCACGTCCCACTGGCCGACCACCGTGGTCGCCGTCGGGTGTACCAGCGTCACCTCCGCGCCAGACGCCTCAAGCGGGGGCACCTTGCCGACAAGGTTCACCATTTAGCTCTCCGCCTTCACTCGAATCACGCCCATTGCCTTCTGCCACTGCTGCTCCCCTTTCAGCGTCGGCACCGGGGCGTCGCCGGGCCACCACAGCCGCGCCGACAGCTCGACGCCCGCCAGTCGCGCCGTCTCGGCTACCGTCCCCCACACTGGGTCATCGCGCCGTGCAATACGCACCACCGGGGAATCGCCCTCCCCCGGTGATACGACGAACGCTGGGTCTTCCAGCGTGCCGTCCAGCCGGTCGGCTGCGTCGAGGCTGTCCTGAATCACTTCAGATATGCGCTGCACCGCGGGCCCGGACACGACATGCCGAACATCAATGGAACCTTGCTGTTTTGGTGCGGTTGTTAGCACCCACGAGGTGGTGGCAATCTCGACGGGCGAAAGCTCCCGCGCCACTTTGTACACCCCGCCCTGGTCGGCGTCCCACCGTTCGAATGGTTGCGCCCCCCACGTGTCGGGGATAGACGCGGCGAGAACGAAGTTCAGCTCCCCCAGCAGTTCCATCGTCTCGAACGTCAGCGTCGCCGGTTCACCGTCAGGCCCGGGTTCCAGTGTCGGGTACGAGATGGTGGACACCATGCGCCCCTCAATCCCACCTGGCTTCTGCACGCACAGCATGTACCCGAGGTTCTCCCCGGGCTGCAGAATCGCCCCCGCGTCGGTTCCGAACCCTGCGCCGAAGAACGCGGTTACGAGGGGGTGGAATGTGCCGTCGCCGGTCACGACCGGCACCGTCAGCGTCCCCTCGGTCACATCGAGGTTACGGGTAGAAACGTCGTACTCAAACGCTTCCAGCTCCCACAGTGGCTCCCCCTCTCCGTCGAGGATGCCTACCCACTCGCCGTCGGTTTCCACCACCCGGTCGATGTGGGCGCGCTCCTCGCGCCACTGTGTC
The DNA here is from genome assembly GCF_000747315.1 of Corynebacterium ureicelerivorans. Lineage (NCBI taxonomy): Bacteria > Bacillati > Actinomycetota > Actinomycetes > Mycobacteriales > Corynebacteriaceae > Corynebacterium > Corynebacterium ureicelerivorans. The sequence continues at coordinate 38,654 of NZ_CP009216.1, read as the reverse complement.
TCGGTCAGCATTAGGGCTCCCGCACTCCTATCTCCCACTCAACCCGTCCACCAGGCGGCGGGGTGAACACGCCGCTGCTCCGCGGCATGATTCGCTCCTCAACAACTTGCCCCCATAGTTCCCTAGTCAGCTCGCGGTCAGGCTCGCCGGCCACCGTCGTAACCGGGAAGCCCTTAGCCCGGTCGAGCAGAACCCGGCGCGGTTCCGGCACCGTCGGCAGCTCAAACGTCCGCCTGGAGGGGAGCGTGACCGTCCCGCCCTGCTGCCACCGAATCCACACCTTCACCCGCGACACACCGGTGTTGCGTACCTCGGTTCGACCCTCCCCCACCATGTAGGACAGCCAGCACCCGTCATCCCAGTACACCGGCACTTGCAACGTGTCGAACAGGTTAGGGGTCAGTACTTCGCGTGGTGGCAGACCGGTATCATCCGGTAGGCGAAGACGCGCCGTTGCCGCCATCCCGTCGTTAGGGGTCACCTGCAGCCTGCAGTAATCATCATTCGCCCACCCAGCGCGGAAGGCGCGGCGCACCTCCCCGAGATCAACCCCCGGCGCGGGGTAGAACCCGACCGTGAGCGAAGTCGTGACCGGGGTGAGCTTCGACCCGCCACGCACCACCTCACCGGCTCGCGTAGTCGCCACCGCCCGGGAAGACAGCTCGCCCAATCCCCCGCGGACAATCCGCACGGGGGAAGTAGGGTCATTCAACCGCCACGCCATGCCGTTGACGTCGAACAACTCAATCGTTGCGTTCCGCCCCATGTTCATCTCCTATCGAATGCCGGCGCGCTTCAGCTGCACCGTCTTGCCGGTCGGCGCACCAGCCCGCTGCAACTGTCGCACGTCAATCTTCACCCCGTCCATCTCGGACGCGAGGCGCTTGAACGCCGCCTCCACATCGTCCGAATACATAAGCGCGCCTTGCGTCAAGTCCATGCGAATCAGCGTCTGGTTGCGCGCAGCGCCCCGCTCGTTCTGGACGTTCAGCCCCATCATCATCGAATCCGGGTTGCGGTTGGACATGTCAGCAGCAGCGCCCGCGTACTCGCGCTGCCAATCAGCGAGGTTCCACCAGGCATCCCGTGTAGCCCCGTCAGCCTCGCGGTAACCCTCTGCGTCCGACCGATACGACGCCTCCATCCCTTCCGCGTAGTAGCGCTGCATGTCGAGCGGTAGACGCTGACCCTGGTAGGCACGCTCGTCCATAGCGTCCACGAGCCCGTCGTAGGTGTCTTTACGCTCCCTCGCAATGTCAGCCAACCGCGAATCAATATCGTCCAGCAGCTGCACATCACGAGCCTTGCCGTATGAGGTGCTGCGCATGAGCTGGTCTGCGCGCTCGTTCTCACCCTTAGCGCGCAACATGCCCGCCATCTCGATAATGCGCTGGTCTTCCTTCGACAGCGGCTCCACTGTCTTACCGAGGGCTTCCAGCCGGTTGTTCAGCTCCGCCAGCAGCTCGTCGTTCGCGGCCAGTGTCGCCTTCGCGGCCTGGTTCGTCAGCGACGCCTCCGACTGGATACCCAGGATGCGCCCATTCTTGGTGAAGTCCCAGAAGGCCCGGAAGTTCGTGTCCTTAATGTCCTTGCGGGCTTGCGCGTTCTCCGCTTGCAGGCGCGCAATCTCTGCTTTGATAATCGCCTCGTCTGACTGCATGCCCATAGCGCCGGACTGAAGGCGGTTGTACCGCGCCACCTCGTCGTTGAAGTCGCGTCCCAGGCGGGCAAGCTGCTTCACGGCCTCGTGCTGACTGTAGGTGGCTTCAAGCGAATCCAGCTGCATTGCTAGAACGTTCTTCTCGCGCTCCCACTGGGCGGCGGAGCGCAGCGCCTCAAGCGCTTGCAGTTCTGCGCTGGTGCGTGTGGCTTGCTCCATGAGCCCCTCGAGGCCGGCCTTTTGCATGGAGTAGTAGGCGCTCGCGTACGCTCTTCGCTGCTCAAGGGACGCCGTCTCGTCGTTGTAGCCAGCGAATCGCCCGGCGAACACCGCCGAGACCAGGCGAGCCTCCTCCTTCGTGAGGTTTTTGGTAGTGCGCAGCCGCTGTGCCATTGCGTCGCCGTAAGCGTCTGACAGGCCCTGCTCACCCCGGATACGGGCCACCATCGCGGCGGTGGACATGTCCAGCATGTCCTGCTCGCTCGCCTCGATATCAAGCAGCCCCGACTGGATGTTGCCAATCAGCCGGTCGTATTCAATGTCCAGGCCCACAAAGTTATAGTGCTGCTTACCTGCGAGTTTGTCGCGCTCCGCCTGCAGCGCGGCCTCCGCCTTGCGGATACCCACCAGGCCCTCGAGGTGCGCCGTCCACACGGAGTTCTGCGCCTGGCGCACCTTCCATGTCGAATCGAGCACCTGCAGCTTCATGCGCACCATGTCCGCCATGAGCCCGCCGACAACACGGCGCTGCTGCTCCGTGGCCTCCGTCAAGTCGCGCACGTTCGCCATAATCTGGGCGTGCGCTTCGGCAGCACCCACACGAGCCGCACGCTCGGCCTCCACGACCTTCTTGACTACCTTTGCGACCTTCTTTGTCAGCTTGATGACAACCGAGGCAACCTCGACGGCCATGGCTATCTGCGCCTGCCCGGTAGCAACCGCAGCCGCTTGTACCACGCCCTGCGCGGTGGTTAGGTCGGCTTCCGCAGCGGTGACGGCCTGGCGGGCGTCGAGAATAGCCTGCGCGTCCTTCGCGCCGTTCTTCTCCAACTCCTCGGCAGCGTCCTCACGCACCCGCGTCAGGTTCCGTTCCGCGTCCGCCAGCTTCTTCGCGTCGCCTCCCTTGCGGGCCTCCTCCACCTTTCGCTCCGCGTCTTCAACCTTGCGGGCGGTGGCCTTTGACAGCTCCGGCGCGCCTTCCATAACCTCGTTGAGCTCCCGCTGCGCGTCCGCCAGATTGGCCTCCGCCTCCACTAGGGCGTCCGCTGCGTCGACCTGCGCGACGTAGGAATCCTCAATCTCCTCCTGCGCCCTCGCAATGCCGCCCGCATACTCGCCGAGGAAGTCGAGGCCCAGCTTCTCGCCGGCCTCAATCCACTGCGAGTTCGACATGGACGCAGCGCCCATGAGCGCTTCGCCAGCGGTGCGGTTCGCGTAGATGGCCCACCGGTCGAACGGGCTGGCGTCTGCGGGGAGGTTCTGCAGGTCGGCGCGGGCCTGCAGGGTGGTGTTCCACCCCACCTGCGTCAGCGCAGCACGGTTCATACCCGCGCCGGCGACCTGGTTACCAAGCGTGGTGAAGTCGTTGAGCGCCTTCGTCACACCCGGCAGCGCCTCCGCGTACTGAGGCAGGTAGGTGACAATCGCGTTGGTCAGCGCCGGGGGTATCACATACTCGTCGTGGCCCGACATGTTCACCGCGATCTGCCCGTCGCGCAGAATGCCGCCCTTGTCGTACAGCCCGGCGTTGTAGCGCGCCAGCTGCTTGTACTTGTGGTTGCGGGCCTCGACGTCGGAAGCCAGCTGCGAGGCGGTGCCCCAATCGACCTTGCGGGTCTTGCCTGCCTTCTTCATCGTTACGGAATCCGTCGACGTGTTCACGACGTCCCCGCCGCCGCCGCCGTACGAACCAGGGTCGGTGATATCGCCAGAGCCCGGGCCCATGAGGGGCAGGTACGCCCGGTTGGTGAAACTCGAGTGGTCGGCTCCGGCTGCGCGCCCGCCAATCTGGCCGTTGCCGCGGCCACCGCCCATTTCGACGTTCACCCGCGTGCCGTCAGCGCCGTAAATGGTGCCCGCGGTGTGTCCGCCGTACGGGCCACCGTTGAACCAGCCGACAGCGAAGCGCGGGCCCGAGCCCAGACCGCTGCTGAACCCCATCGAGGACAGCACTGAACCCTCGTTGCCGGTGGCGAATTTCCGGCCCTGCAGGGGCATGCCCACCGCCATTGCAGCGAGGCCCGACATGGCGCCGGAGCAGTCGCCCCAGTTTCCGAGCAGACCGCCGCCCCACACGTAGGTTGCGCCCTCCAGGGAGCGCGGGGCAGTCTTGCCGTTCACCGTCTTGCCGCCGGCGAACGCCAGCAGCTGCGCCGGGGACACAACACCACCGTCGGCGTAGCCCGGTAGGTCTTCCATCGAGACACGGCCCGCGTTAATGTCGTGCAGCAGCGGGAGGTTCTTCTCCGTGGCAGCACGGTTCACCACGTACTCTCGGGGCTCAATGCGCGCCACCGGCACCCCGGTGGAATCAATACCGAGGATCGGGTCGCGCTCGGTGTCCGAGATACCCGGGATGTTGGGGATGAATCCGCCGTCCGCGAACCCAGGCACCAGCCCGCCCGAGTGGAAGCCGACCACGCCACCGTTGAAGTGTCCGCGAATCGCGTCCCAGGCACCGCGCAACCGGGCCCAGAACGTGACGGTCTTCTCCGAGGGGACAGAGTTCACGGAGTCCTTAGCGCGCCCCGCCTCCTTCACCACATTGTTAGCGTTGCCCTTCAGATCGGTGTTGGTGCTTTTCGGAATCGTGCCCAGGGCCCTGTTCGCACCGTCCACACCCGCGTGCAGCAGCTTCGCCTCAAGGTCAGCGGTAGGCACGGAGGACACCGCAGCCAGGGCGGCGAGCTCACCGTGGGACACATCCACACCGTTCAGCAGCTTCTGAATAATCACGTCGGCCTCGGGCGACGGGTTCTGAATAGCCAGAATGTCCAGAATCTCCTGCGCGTGCGCCGCTGACCCCTCAAGCTGGTCGGTGTTCAGCAGGGCGTCAATCGTCACGCCCTTAGACGCGGCCTCGTCAGCAACCCACGCCACCTCCTGCAGCTGGTCAATCGCCTCACGGGTTTCAGCCGTGACCGGGATAGACACCTTCCCGTTGCCCAGGTCATTGACGGCCACACCCATCTCGTCCAGCGCAGCCATGACATGCTCCGAGGGCATGTCCATGCGTATCTCGTGCTGGTCTTCCTCCGCGCCCTTCAGCATGGCGAGAATCGCGGACAGCTCCTGCGTCGCCTCGTCCGCGCCCTGCAGCTGCACCGCAAACGTCGACGTGCCAGCAATCTCGCGCAGGTTGTCACGGATGCCTTCCATCTGCTGGTCGGTCAGCCCCCACGCCTGCTGAATCGCCTGCAGCGTCGGCTCCATGTTCGCCATAGCGTCGTCCATGTCCGCGCCCTTCAGCGCAGCGCGCTCAAGGTCAGTCGCCAGGCCGTCAATCTTCTTCTGCAGCTCCGCCGTCGCCTGGTTCGCACCCTCGAGCTGCAGCTTGCCCGACGCGTCGAACATGGCCTGCCCCATGAAGTCCGACGAGCGGGTGATCATCTCAATCTCCTGGCCGGTCTTGTCCAGGGATTCCTTGAAGTCGAGCATGGCGCGCTCCGCGTCCTTCGGGCGCAGGCCCATAGCCACCATGAGGGCGTCCATTGCGGCCAGCTTGTCCTCCGCCGACGTCGCGGAATCCGCCAGCAGGTCAATCGCTCGAGCTGCTTGAACGTAGTTCTCCGGCAGCTCGCGCCCAGCCTGCGCGGTGCGCTCAATCTCGTCACGCACCTGCCCCAGCGAATCCGCCACCGCTTCGCCCTGTGGGCCCATGCCACGCAGCGATTCCACCAGCCGGTCGTACTCCGGCCCGCCCTCGGCCACGACGCGGTTCACATCGTCCATCGTCAGCCCGGTGTCGCGCAGCGCGTCGGACAGCGCCTTCTGCTGGTCGCCGTACCCGCGGGCAGCGTCGAGCGCGGACTGGTACTCCGCGGTGGCGTCGCTGGTGATGCCCTGTAGGAGGAAGGTGCCCACCCCCACCTCGTCAATCGCGGTGCGGACACTGCCGAACACCTTGTTCGCGGCCTCGCCCTTGGCGGTGATGTTCGCCAGCGCACCCTCAACCATCGTCTCGGCGGCGGATAGTGCGTCGCCGGACAGTATGCCCTCGGTGCCAGACGCCGCCAGGACGAGCTCGCGCTGCGCTTCAGCGGCCTTACGCGACGAATCCTCGATACGCTGGTTCGCCTCATCGACTGCCTTACCAGCCGACACGAACGCGGTCACAGCGGTTGCCGCCGCCGCGAACCCAACCATCCACGGCCCGCCCAGCATGGCCACCACCGAGCCGAGCCCCGCCTTCGCGCTCCCACCAATGTGCTGCAGTGCGCCACCAATCGCAGCGCCGTGCGCCTTCGCCGTCGCAGCGCCAGCAGCCCACCGTGCGTCATGCGCGGCCCAGAACGCGTTAGAACGGGCGGTCGCAGTGTCCGCCGTCTTCGCCAGCACCGACTGCTCCCGCGCAGTGTCACGCAGCACCATAGCCTGCGCGCCGTACTGCACCGACGCCTCACGCGCCGCCTCCGCCACGCCGGACAGCGCCCCCTTCGCCGTCTTCGCCCCGCCCGACATTTTCTCGAACACCGTGTGCGCCGGGCTCGAGTTCAGCACCGCCAGAATCGCGGCGAACTCACCCAGCCCCACGGTCACGTCCTTCACGCTTTGCGGGGCCTGCGCCACAGCCGTCACGAACTGAAGCACATCCCCCGCAGCACCAGCAGCGGCCTTCGCCACCCCCTCAATCGCGGGCTGCAGCGCGTTCACCATATCGACGCCGGCGTTCGCCAACCCCACCAGCTCGTCCTGCATGGCGTCGAACACGCCAAGCTGCAGGTCTTCAATGGTGTTCTCCCAGCGTTCGAGAGCGCCCGGGAGCCCCTGCGTCTGCGCAGCAGCCACTTCCGCGGCCTGCCCCTGGCGGGTCACGGCCTCCTTCAGCTTGTCGAAGCCCTCCGAGCCCTGCTGCGCTGCAATACCCGCCATGCGCATAGCGTCCGACCCAAACAAGGTGGCGGTCGCGGCCTGGTACTGCTCCTCGGTCATGTTCTGCGAAGCAACCTGCAGCTGCCCCATGAGCGACGACATGCCGACGAACTTCCCGTTCACGTCGTAGACAGTGAGGCCGAGCTGCTCAATCGCCTGCTGCGCGGGCTTACCCTGGTCGGTAAGCGCCAGCATTGCCGTCTTGAGCAGCGTACCGGCGTCCGAACCCTGAATACCGGCGTTGGCGAACATAGCCAGCGCCGTCGCCGTGTCCTCGATGGTGAGGCCGAACTGCCTAGACACCGTACCGGCCTGCTGCAGACCCTGCGCGATACCGGTCATTTCAGCGGACGAGGCGTTCGCAGCACCCGCGAGAATGTCAGACACACGGGCAGCGTGCTCCGCGCCCAGACCGAACGCCTGCAAAGCCTGCGACTGGATAGTTGCGGCCTGCGCCGCGTCGAGCTGCGCAGCGGACGCGAGCTGCAGCGTGCCCTTCGCCGCGCTCATGGCTTGGTCAACCGTGAACCCACCCTTCGCCAGCTCCGTCATTGCAGCTGCAGCGTCCGACGCCGACGTGGCCGTGAGATCAGTGGCGGAACCCAGCTCGCGGGCCTTCGCCTGCACCAGAGCCAGCTGCTGCGCCGACGCCCCGGACACAGCGGTGAGGGTGTTCATCTGCGACTGGAATTCATTGCCGGCCTGCAGCACACCACGCCCGAAGTCGATAACGCTGAACGCGGCCCCCACCGCTGCAGCAGCGCCCGCCGCCTTCCCCACAATGCTCTTGAACCCCTGGTCAACGCCGGATTCGTCAACGTCGGGCCGAATCTTCTTCTTCGACAGCTCGTCGCTCGACTTCTCCGCCGACTGCACCGCAGACTGCAGCCGGTCAAGCCCAGCGGTGTCCGCCGTGGGGTTAATGCGCGAGGAAGACAGCTTCGACGCCGACTGCGACACCTTCCCCAGCGAGGTGTCCAGCTTCGTAATCTGGGTGGCGTCCACCACCGGAGCCAGCTTCTTCTTGCCGGCGCTGTCCAGCTGCTTCTCGAAGTCGGTTACGCGGCGTTTCGCGTCCGCCAGGCCCTTATCCAGGCCCGACGTCTCCACACCAATCTCAAAGCCAAGTTTACCCAGGTCAAGCGTCGCCATGCGCGCTATTCTGCTCGGGTTCCTTCGGCGGTCGGACAGCGCGCCGTAGCGTCGAATCACGCGACATGAGCCAGTCCACGCGAACCGCGAACCACCGCCACGGCCTTGCCTTCACCGCGGGGTCTTCCAGGTCAGCGCCGAAGTAGTGGTGCATGTCCCCCTCGAGCTGCACCCAGTGGGACAACACCTCGATGAAGGGAATCACCTCGCCCTTGTCCTCGGTGGGTAGGAACCACTCGCGGGTCAGAATCTCCCCGTCGGCACCCAGTAGTTCCATGTCGGGTGGGCCACCGCCCGGGTCGCCCTCGAAGTACGCGCCCGGGTTCGGGTCGTACCAGAACTCACTGTCCTGCGCCCACGCCCACCCGTCGAGGTCGCGTCTTAGTCGTTCCCACTGGTCGCGCCAGGTGCCTGCTGGGTCGCCAGGGCGTCGGTTTCGGACTTCTCCCGCGCCGCCACCACTGCCACGGCCTGCTCCAATTTTCCCGTCTTCATGTACTCCTGCGCCACAGCCTCGGAGTTCACCATCATCAGGTACAGGGTGGTGACAATGCGCTCAAGGGTGCCCCAGTCCATGCCGTTCTCCTGCAGCTCCGCGAGGATACCCCCGGTGAACCGCGCCCCCTTCGTCTTGGTGGGGTAGTGGAAGGTCGAGCCGAACATGGGGGCCATGAGCTCGAAGGTGCCGAACCGGTTCAGGCTGCGCAGCTTGTCAGCTGCAGCCTTGGATTCCTCGGCGTCGGTGCTGCGAATCTTCTCACGCAGCTCCTCCCGCTTGGTGTCCATCTCGTGGTGGGTGGCGTGGAATCCCAGCCCGTGCTCCACGTCGGCTTGGACGTGGTAGCTGCGTCCCGCCCACTCGAACTTCAGTCCCTGCTCGGCGTTGTACTGTTTCAGGTCGCCAAGGTCAATAGCCACGGTGTCTCCCGTCTCCCGCTTGTGGTCATGTACTCCGGTAGTGTCCCCCGCGCCGGCCTGCGGTCAGTGGGCATGAGGCAACCCCCTGCGCCCGGGAGACGGGAACGGCGCAGGGGGTTGCCGGAATGTGGGCCGCTGTTAGGCGGCGGGTTCACCCTCGGTGTCGGCCTCGGTTTCCGGGGCCGGGGTGATGCGCAGACGGGCGCGCAGCTCCTCATCAGTGAACGGGACGGAATCCTGACGCTCCGCACCCTCCTCGACGGAGTGGATACGCGTCGGCGCGCAGGAGGACTTCAGGTTCGCGGTCGCCTCGCGGATACCGTTCGCCTCACCACCAGCCGGGGCGTAGCGGTTGTTGAAGGTGGCCTCCCAGCCCTCGTCGGTGTCGGTGCGCCACACGCGCACATCGAGCTGGCCCTCCGCGCCCAGCGATTCGCCGGTGTAACGCAGCAGCTCCTGGTCGGGGGACAGCACATCGGTGTCGCCCTGGCGGACGTACTGGTGCGTAATCTCGATGTCGAGGGAGCGCGAGGTGTCAATCTCGGATTCCCAACCGTCGGAATCGAGGTCGGTTGCGTCCACGCCGTTCGTGGTCACAACGGGGTTGATGGTGGTCGCGCCGCGGACGAACCGCCAGTTCTCGGGGCCGGTGCCCTTCGGCTTGACCTGCGCGACCCAGCCGCGGTTGAGCTGCTTGTTCAGCTCGCAGCTGTTGGGTGCCTTGGCGAATGCCATGTTTCCTCCTAGCTAGGAAAGCGTGTTCGGGACTGCCGCGAGTGCCTGGTAGGTGTCTACCCGTACCCAGCGGTTGTTCCCGTCCCGCAGCGCTGGGTCGCTCACGACTTGCCTGCAGACTAGAAGCGTCTGGTCGGCGGTCAGTCGCAGGTCGGTCTGGTCATGCAGGGCGAGGAACGTCAACTCGGCCAGGTGCTCGGCGTCGAGAACGTCGCCGGGGGCGGCGCGGTGCGCGAGGCTGAACCGAATCGTCGGGTTACTGTCCGAGGTGTAGTGGTCGCGCCGGACGCCGAACACGCACACCGCCCGGTCGGGGGCGGCCGGCAGCTCGTTGAGGTACACCGCTGTGCGCTCGTCGCGCTGCTCGCCGTGCGGGTCAGCCACGATCCCCCGCGAGTGCAGGTACTCCGCGACCTGCAGCGCGAACTCCGGGTGGGCGTGCTGCCAGCCCACGGTGCCGTAATCCGGCATGTTAGATCGCTCCCTTGATGTGGTTGATGATGGTCTGCTTGACAGCGTCGGTGTTCTGGTTCATGGCCGTCTCCATATACTTCGCTTGCCCGCCCCGTGGGTGGTTCCAGCTAGTTTCCTCGTGCTGGCGGGCCGCGTAGATGGTGTTGTTGCCCACGCCGGACAGCACCTCGCCGCCTTGTTCAACCGGGCGGTGAACGAAGGTTGAGGCGCGCAGCACGCCCTCGAGCACCGGGGTGAGGTCTTGCGACGCCGTAGCAACCGCCTGCGCCGCCTCCGCAACCCCGGCGCGAGCGCCGGCGGTGATACGGGCCTTCAACGCGTCGGCGTTCCACTCCAAGCTCACCGCAGCGTCACCTCCACGTGGGCGGGGGTTAGCCCGGTGCCGGAATCCACCAGCCGTGCGGTCACCACCTCGCGCCGGGGCGCGACCCCGAACTGTGCGGGCAGCGTCACCTTCGCCCCCACCTTCGGAAGCGGGCCCGACGGGTGCCACCGGCACGTCGCCGACACAACAACCTCACTCCCGTTGGGGGCGGTGACTGTGCGGGCCGTTGCGTTGATACTGCCTCGCACCACCACCTGCGGGCCGTGTGTCACCCCGTAGGCGGTGCGCTTCTCCTCGCCCTCTAAAACGATTTCGTGCCTGTCCCACAGCTGGGAACGTAATGCTGCCGCGTCCACGTGTTCCTCCCATCTAGTATCGAACCCACGGGTGCTGCGGGCCAAGACCCGCGGCGTCCAGAATCATCTGCGCCTCCGTAGTCAGCTCACCCCGGCGTAGCCACGCCCGGGCAGATTCGGCCTGCGCGTCACTGAACGACAAGCTGGCACCGTTGTCCGACGTGCCGGTGACCGTCGGCTCCGCCGCAGCCCCACCGGACAGCACATCGGCCACCAAACCGAGCGACAGCACCGTGGCGCACTGCACCTCAATCGCCTCCACCATTGCCTCACGCTGGTACGTCTCGGCAGGCGTGTAATCATCGTTCGTCGCGTACACCGCGGCCTGCGTGTACTTCAGCACGCCGGACGTCGACCAGTTGATAAGGCGCTTCAGTTCGCGCTCGTCGCCGGCGTTGTCATGCTCCCGCAGCGTGTCGAGCAGCTCCGCCTGGTACGGGTTGTTCATCGTGTCTCTCCTCGATACAGGTAAAGGGGGCCAGGGGCTGCATGCCCCTAGCCCCCTCTAGTCGGTGCTGCGCGGTTACGCAGCCGCGGTTGCGCCGGTGGTGACCTTCACCCAAGCGGAAGCCAGCGCCTCCGGGCGGATAACGTCAGCACCCCACACGTTCAGGCCGCGAACGTAGTCCGCGAACTGAACCTCGGAACGGTTCGTCTCCACCTTGGTGATGGCCTGGGCGTACCACACCGCGTCGCGGGTGCCGGCCACAATACCCTCACGGCCAGCGTTCGTCGGGGCGTCGGAAGACACCAGGACGTCGAACCCGGCGAGCTTGCCGATAATGCCCTGGCGCAGCGTCTCGTCGGAGCCCGATTCGTTAGCCTTCACGAAGCCCGGGGTGCGCAGCGCAGCGGCCTCGGAATCCGGGCCGAGCACCAGGAAGCGGCCTTCGGTCGGCACGCCGTTCTTGTTCAGCGCGGCGCGCATGTCGAGAATGACGTCCCACAGGTCGTTCTCGGAGCCGCGCTCCACGTCGACGTTGCCGAGCTTCGTGCCAGCGCTCTTCACCATCTTGTCGCCGACGTAGGTATCCACGCCGGAGCGCAGCTGCATAGCAGCCTGGCGCACAGCCGGGTCGCGGAACGGGCCCGCGGCCATGGATTCGTCGGTGTCGTTGACGTAGAACGCGAAGTACTTGCCCTGGTCAATCTTCAGGGTGTTGTCCTCGACGTTGACCTGCTCGTACACCAGCGGCTCGAGCACGTTGTAGTCGCGGACGGTCGGGGCGGAGATGGTGCCGAAGTGGACGGTGTCGCCGACGCGGTTAATCTCGCCGGAGTAGCGGTCGTTCACGATGGTGGGCTGCGCGTACACCAGGTTCTTCTCGAACGGCTCCATGATTGCCGCTGCCCACACCTCGGGGATGAAGCCGTCGAGGCCCGGGTTGGTTACGGGTGCTGCCATAGTGGTTGCCTCCTAAGGCGTTACTGCTGCATGAGCTTGTTGATGGTTTCCCAGTCGCCCTTCGCCGCGAGTTCCTTCAGGTCTTCACGGGTGACGCGGGTGGCGTCGTTGCGGGTCGGGCTGGGGGTGTTCCCGGACGTGCGCGGGGCGTTGCCGGCGCGCAGCTGGGGGAACTGGTTGAGCGTGTCGGTGACGAGTTCGCCAGCCTTGCTGTCCCACTCGTCGCTGCCCCACTCGGGGAGGTTCCCGGAGCCACGCAGGTACGGCACCAGCATGTCGGGGTCTGCGCCGTTGTCCTTCGCCAGCTTGCGGAGGGTAGTGTCCTCGCGCATGCGGTTGAGCTCGGCTTGCAGTTTGTCCCGCTCGGCTTCGCGCTCCTGCGCCGCCTGCTTCGCCTGCTTAATCTGCTCCTCGGGGTCATCGTCGGACGGTTCGAAGCCGAGTACCTGGGCGAGCTTCTTCAGCGTCGCTGCTTGTTCCTCGGCCTGCTTCGCCTTCACGCGCCGGTCGCCGTTCTCGTCCTTCAGCTTGCGGTTCTCCGCCTCGTAGCGGGCAAGCTGCTTCTGCAGCTCCTCCATGCTCGGGGCGTTGTCGCGTGCCTGCTGCAGGTCGTGCTCGGCCTGCTGCAGGTTCTCACCGGCCTGGGCGTAATCGCCCTGCTCGGTGTCGTGCTGGGCCTGCTGCGCCTTGTCAGCTGCGGCCTGGGCGAGGTCTGCCGGGGTGGGGGTTTCGTCCGCCATTGTGTGTCTCCTCCTTGGGGGCTTGGGTGGTGTTCCACGCCTTGGTGGTAACGGAGGTGAGTATGTGACGGAACGTGTGGCGGTCAGTTTGCCTACTTTCAAACAACGTTTGAAACTGCCTGCTAGACTGTGCAGCAACAGCACCACCCGCGCCTCTCTACGATGCGCCTCCGGGTGGCCCTTTCTTTTATGCGCGTAGCTTCTCCCGCTCGTGCCGGCGCGTGAGGAAGCGGTGAGCGCCGACGTGCTCCCGCTGCGCTGCCTGCCACGCCCGCACCTTGCGCCTCGCATGGGCCCGCTCCTCCGGCGTAAGGGCCACGGCTTCACGCCTGCGCCACTGGCGGATATTCCGCTCAATCTGCCGCTGACGCTGCAGCGCCTTGTACTGGCGCTCGTTCTCCCCCTCCGACACCACCTTCGGGTCGGTGTAGGTGAACCCAGGGATGTAGGCACCCTCCGAATGCCTACAGTTCGGGTGGTGGTATCCGCGGGCAACCGCGTCCTGGAACGTCGCCACCGCTGTTACCGTCACCTGCTCCCCGGTCACCCGGTCGGTGAGAGTGTGGGTTCCAGCCCCGCCCCGAATCGCCAGCAGCTTCCCCTGGTACGGGTAGCACCACGGGTGGGAGGCCGGGTGCGTCGATACCTTCACCAGCTCAACCCCGGCGTCGCGCCAGCCGTCCATGTGGCCCTGGTTCAGCGCGTTCATGCGCCCGGTACGCACCGCCATGTCCGCGTAGGTGTCCATGCCCCAGCGTCGGCCCGCTGCGTCCCGGAAGGAGGTTATGCCCCGGTCGGCGAGCTGGTTCAGCATTGACTGCACCGCCTGCTGGTTGCTCTCGCCGGACACGACGGCCCGGGTGACGGTCAGGCGCTGCGCTTCCTGGTAGGCGTCGTGCACACTGCGCAGAATCTGCGGGTGCTGCGACACCACCGCCGTCGCGGTGGACACTGCGGTCGCCTCAACAGCCGCCGTCGGAATGAGGGACGGCACCGGGCTAGGGGTCTGCGCAATGGCTTCCCGCACCGCTGCCACGTACTCCGCCTCCATCTCCTGCAGCACCGCCTCGTCAAGGTGGCCGGCCAACTGGTCGAGCTTCGCCTGCGCGAGCTTCAGCAGGCGCGCCAGTTCGCGCTGCTGCTCGATGTAGTGGCGTTGCGTGCCCGACCCGTCGACCGAGCGGGCAATGAGGCGCAGCAGGTACACCTCGGCGTCACGGTACGCCTCAACAACCCGCGACTGCTGCTCAAGGGCCGGCACCTACTACTCCTCCATGCCCCGCGGCGGTTCGTCCAACCCCACGTTCTCGAACGGGTTCACCCCAACCTCGGCGCGCTGCTCCCGGGCGAGCTCGGCCAGCTCGGTATCAATCTGCTCCTGCGTCCACTCGGGGTGCAGACGGGTGACCGCGTACCGGGTTGAGGCGACCCCGGCGTTGCGCAGCGTCTGCACGGTGGTGGCCTCGTCCAGCTCGGTTGCCTGCACCGGCTCCGCCACCGACACGTTCACCGTATGGGTGGGTGGGGCGTAGCCGTTCAGCGCAGCGTCCATCTCAAGCCACGCCGTCAGCAACTCCCCCAGCCCGGCGCGGGCGTGTCGGCTCTTAGCCTTGTGGGTGTGAATGGTGCGGGTGGAGCGCGCCCGAATCTCGGTGGCGGTCATTTGGGCGCTGGCGTTCTCCAACCCGAAGGTGATGTTCGACCAGCCCGCCGACGACACAGCGCGCATATGCGTGTTGTCGATTGCCTGCATGTAGGAATCCACCCGCATGTCGAACTGCACCCGCTCGATGGTGTCCGCGGCGTCTGGGCTGGCGGACTGGGGTTTGGTGTAGACGTCGCGGAACCACTCGTACGACATGCCGCGCCCGGGCCCGTTGGAGCGCAGGTAGTGCTCGGGCACAACGAGCTTCGCCTTCGCACTGTCCACCTCGTGCATGAGGTCTGTCCACAGCATGTTCAGCGAGTGCCACACTTCCCCGCCCTTCACCACGTCGGACATGCCAAGGTAACGCAGGTACGGGTCGGTGCGCCACTGGGGGGAGCGGTCAAGGTTCGGGATAAGCACAGCGGTGGGGCGGGTAGCACCGGTGGTCACCCCACTGTCGGCGTCCACCACGTCCGCGAGGTACGCCGTCTCCGGCACCTCGGTGAACGGCACCACCATGCCCAGCTTGTGCTCGTCACCCTGGTGCAGCTCGTACTCGATACGCCCCGCGGTGTGGCGCTGCAACAGCCGGTACACATGCTTGCCCTGCCGGTAGGTGTCCCAGAAGACAATGGCGGTGACCCTGCCGTTGGTGAACTCGGGCATGCCCTGGTCGGCGTCTACCCACTCCACCCACGGGTGCGGGTCAATGTCGGTGTTCCACACCACCCTGCCGTACACCCAGCCCAGGCCGGCGCATGAGCGGAACGCTTGGTGCAGGTCGGCTGCGAAGGTGTCCGTGCCGGTGAAGTTGGTGAGCGCCACCGCGGCGTCGGTGTTGCCTTCGTCCGCGGGGTTCAGGGTGAAGCGGGGCGGTTCCCCCACCAGCACGTCGGCGGACAGGGTGGCGAGGTCGAACGGCAACGTGTCGAACTGCGTCACCGCGGGGGTTGCATTGTTGGGGCGCGGGGTGCCGAGCATGCCCCTAGCCACGCTGCCGAACAGCCCGCCGTTGAACTGGAACTGCGACGTGTACGGCTTCGGCTGGCGGGCGGCGTACAGGTCATTCTGCACCGCCAGGTCACCGGACAGCACCGCAGCGTCGTGGCGCACCTGGTCGAGCGCCGGCTTGTAGTGGGCTGGGGGCCAAGCGGAGGTGGGCGGGAGGATACTCATGCCCGGCATGTTCTTGTGTTTCGCGGGGCGGTCAGTCCTCCTCGACCGGCCAACCATCCTCCCCCAACTCCTCCTCCTCATCGTCACTACACCACAGGTCGAGCAGCGCGTGCGCTATGAACGGTGCCTCCTCTATCGGGATAGCGACAGCAGCGCCGGTAGCATGCTCCCCCTGCTTCGCCTCAATGATGATGAAGTCACCTAGCGCGTCCTCGGTGGTGCTGACGTCGAACCAGGTGTCCGTGGTGTCGTACATGCCGCTTATGCTCGCTAGGGTTCGGGAGCGGTCAGCATTGCGCGCCACAGGTGACGCGACGAGTGCACCGCGTAGCGGGCGGCGTCCACGTGGTCATCGTGCTCCTTCACGGGCTTGTCCTCCCCACGCTCCGCCGCCTTCGCGTCCCACACGTAGGTCGGTAGCTCGTCAAGCAGGTGAGCGCATGAGGCGTGCACCTTCAGCTGCCCGGCCATGAGCAGGCTGTCCAAGGTGCGGATACCGTCAAGCACCTTGTTGTCGGCCCGGTGGGTGGTGAGCCCGCGTCGTAGTAGCTCCTCACGGAAGCTGGCCGCGGCAGGGTCGGCGTACATGTACTGCGGCCAGTGCGGGAGCGTCGCCGTCCACTCCTCAAAACTGGTCGCCAGCTCGAAGTCTGTGGCACGCCGGGTCGGGTTGGGTGACCATTCGTTGTGCAGGTACAGGCGGTAGGTGTCTTGCCCGTCCTCGACGCTGCGCCCCAGGGATAGGGCGTACCCTGCGGTGGGGTGCTCGGTGCCGTAGTCCACGCCGACGCTGAACGTTTGCAGCAGCTCGGGGAGTTCCTGCACCGTCATGGTGTCCTCGTCCCAGCCCTGGAACACCGCCCCTTCGGCGGCAACCCAGCGCCCAAGAATGAACCGCTGGTAGAACACTCCGGTATACAGGGCCTTCTGCCGCTCGACGTACTCCGCCGGCAACCCGGGGTTGTCCGCCATCGTGAACGTCGCGTGATAGGTGTCCGTCTCGTCCGGGCGCTGAATGTAGTCCGTGAGCAGGTAGTGGCGCTGGTTGCCCGGGTTGGTGGTGATGAAGCACTGCGCCCCCTCAACACGTAGGCGGGTGAGCAGCATGGTGAACACCTCGTGCGGCATGAGTGTGCCCTCGTCCACGAAGGCGTAGCGGATGGTCATGCCCCGGATACGGTCGGACGCCTTGATCGTGCCCATGCCGATAACGTGCACGGTGCGCCCGAACATGAGGGCGGTGTCCGCGTTGTGGTTGTAGCGCACGTGCTCACGGAACGGTGCGAACAACGGGTGCGATTCGATAAGCGAGAAGACGTTACGGTACACCGACGGCAGGCTGTACCCCATGATGACAATGTCGCCCTCCGCCGGGGCGTTCTGAATCTTGTGGAGCATGAGCAGCAGCCAGGTGAACGTTTTGCCACCGGACACACTGCCGTCCCACACGTTGATGAAGCGGGTGGAGTGCGCCCACGCCTGCTTCTGCTTCGGCGACAGAGTAACTGCCACGGGCTACTCC
Organism: Corynebacterium ureicelerivorans; assembly: GCF_000747315.1. NCBI lineage: Bacteria > Bacillati > Actinomycetota > Actinomycetes > Mycobacteriales > Corynebacteriaceae > Corynebacterium > Corynebacterium ureicelerivorans. Next base: position 21,452 of record NZ_CP009216.1, on the reverse strand, counting down.
TGCTCGCCAGCTGCCTTCTCGAGCGCGGCCACCTCCGCGGCTACCGCCTGCGCCAACGTGTCGAGCTCGGAGACGCGCTCCCCCTTCACCTCGAACTTCACCGCCGCATTCAGGCCCAGCAGCCGCGCCCGCTGCTCCGACACCTTCAGTACCTTCTCCCCCGCTTTGAACGCCCGCTCGTGGTCTTCGCGCTGCAACATGTCCGGCAGGAACCGCTGGTACACGAGGGCGAGGCGGTCAACCTCCTCCATCACGAATTCCTCAACGGTGGGTTTGAACGTCGCGTCTATCGCGTCGCGGTAGTCACGCCGCACCTGCGATTCGGATACCCCGAGCTTGCCGGCAATCTTCTCCATCGTGAGCCCCTGCCGGTGTTTCATCTCAACGACCTTTTGTGCGCGCTCGGCGCGTTCTGGGGTCATGCCGGTGGGGTATGCGGGCATTGGGTTCTCCTGTGCTGTGGTTGTGTGTTCCGCCCCCTTCTGTGCGCCTGGGCGGGTCAGGGCTTTACCTGCTGGTTTAGGTGGTGTCGGGGTACCGTGTGGCTACTGTCCAGGTGCGGGTGTGGCCGTCGTTGTTGGGGCCGGTGAAGGTGTGGAGCACCCCGTCGGGGTAGTGGGTGGCCGTGTGTTCGTCCGGCGTGTGGAGGAAGCTCTGCACGTAGCAGTCCACCACTTGGCGGGCTTCTTCCATGAGGTGTTCGGCGTGTTCCATGTCCACCCCCACCTTGTTGAGCATGTCGCGTACTTGGTCGGTGCTGTACCAGCCGGGGCCGTGCAGGTTCACCCCACCATTGCCCGCTGGCAGCGGCCCGCCGTGGTCGTAGCGGGGGTCGCGGGGGTGGCACATGGTGCAGCGCCCGCACACGTCGCACTCGTCGGCTGCGGGGCAGGTGATGTTCCCGTCACTCATGCTTCGCATGGTGCGTCACCTGCGGGTGCGGTCAGGCTTGCTGGTGAGGTGCCATGCTCCGCAGGGGCAGCGGTACACGCGGGTGGGGAGGTGCTTGCCGGGGCGGGGTTGTCGCCATTGCCGGCGCAGTGAGGCGTGCGCTTCACCGCGGTTGGGGTAGGCGTGCTTGTTGGGGGTGGGGCAGTTCTTCCCGAGGCTGGCTTTGCTGGCTGCGCGCTCGCGGGATATGCGCTTCTGACGGGCCGTGCGGGTCATGCTCCCGCCCCGTGGTCGAGGAGGTGTTCCAATGCCTCCTCGGGGCTGTCGAACCCGCGGGTGAAGTCCTGCCATTGCTCGTGCAGCGGGGGCAGCAGGTGCAGAGTGACGGTGGCCATGCCCGGGTAGGGGAACTCGTCCGGGGCGTCACCCTCCGGTTCTGGTTCTGCGTCGGCGGTGAGGGCTTCGAGCGCTTCCAGGTCGGCCTCACCCCACCCGGTGCCGTCGAACACATCCAACGCTTCTAGTTCCGCTAGAAGCGCGACGTGGTCGTAGGAGGCGAGGTCACTAGACCTGTTGTCGGTGAGTGCTAGGCGGCGGGCCTGCTGCTCGTCCAGGTGGACGATATGCACCCACACCACGCCCCACCCTTCGTTCGGGTGTTCCTCGTTGAGTTCCCGCATGGCCTGCACCAGGTGATTCCCCGCCAGAACGATGCAACCGTCCTCGGTGTCATTCACCACCGCAGGGCGGTACTGCCCATGCTCCAACAAGGAAGCCTTAATCAGGGTCACGTCGCCGTTGCGCGGGTTCCCACGGTACGGGTGAAGGTCACCCACCGGCAGGGTTGTTCTCGTCTCCATACCGGGGCATGGTGCCCCACCGGGCCACGCGGTCAGGCGACGGTGAACGAGCGGCCCGCTGCTCGCACCACCAGGGGAAGCGATGAAAGCAACGGGCCGAATCGGGGTTAGGGCCCACCCCACGGCGAAACCTACCCCACAAGCGAAGACCCCGCCATACAAACGTAGAGGGCGGGGTTCGCGTACCAGCTAGTCTACCGGGCCACTAAACCTGCGCTTCGCACTCTCCATAATCCGCTGCTTATCCGTCTCCGATAATGTGCCCGCTCGACCGCTAGCCCAGTCAGGGAATAGCCGCTCTGTCCGCACGTTTATCGCCGCCCCCGCAGCATTTACGAAGTCCACCAGGGCGCGCACATCACCCTCGAGCCATGAGGCCTCCCCCGCGTTGTCGGCGGACTCTACAACCACCTTGCCGTTCGCGTCCACCACAACGTCCGCTGCCGTGTCCCGCCCGTCCCGGTACAGCACGCCCTCGTAGCCGTCCGTGTCCGGCTCCGGGTACACGCGCAGGCCTTCCAGGCCGGTGGTGGAGGGCTTCGGGCGCACTATCCGCCACGGGGTGGGGTGCGCCTCCAAATAATCACTGATCCGCCAGAAATTACTCATTCCACGGTTTCCCTTCCTGCGGGTAGTGCTCCCGATACCAGGCCAACTCGCGGCGTTCCTCCGCCCGCGCACCCCGCGCATACGTGTTCTCCCTGGCGCGGTACTTCACCCGCTGCTCCTTCATGCACACCTTGCAGGTGTACTGGTGCCCGTCCGGGGAGGAAGTAAGACGGTGGAACTCCGACAACGGCTTCTCCCGATTGCAAACGTTGCACACTTTCGTCGCCATGCCCCCACGATACGACCTAGCTACCTGTGGAACCATACCCACCTTCACCGCGTTCCGTGTTGTCCAGGTGCGCTACCTCTACCCACTCCTCGCGGTCGCACGGCACAACCACCAGTTGCGCAACCCGTTCCCCACGCTTAAGGCGCGCATGAATACGGCCTGTGTTCCGCAAGCACACCTTCACTTCGCCGCGGTAACCCGCGTCAATCACCCCGGTGCCGTTGGCCACGTCAAGGCGACGCTTCACCCCGAGCGACGAGCGGGCGAACAGTAACCCCACGTACCCCTCGGGTACTGCGACGCGAACGCCGGTTCCGAACACGCGGGACACGCCGGGACTGATCACGTCCGTCTCCCAGTCAGTGCCCTGCCCTTCACCCGTATCAATCGACCACGCGGTGAGGTCAACGCCAGCGTCCGTGGGATGCGCCCGCTTCGGGGTCGGCACATCCGGGTGCACCTTCGAGAACTCAATCATGCTGCTTGCTCCTTTGCTTTCCTGCGACGCTCACGCCGGCGCCTGTTTACTTCGTCACGGTTCTGCGCGTTCCACAACCGGCTCCTGCACGCGTTGCACAGCCCTGTGCTGCGGAACGGCTCCAGGCCGTGACACACCCGGCAATGCGTAACCCCCGGTTTCTCCCGCAGGTCGTCAATGTCGTCCCACCACATAGGCACCGGCCAGCCACCGCGCATAGCAGCCGCAGTCGCGGTGCGCACCGGGTCGGCGGCGTGCTCCCGCCAGTACCGTTCGATTACCTCGGCCCTGCCGCGGGCTATCCACTCGCCCTCCTCGTTGACGATGAAGGACACGGTGGACGTTGGGAGGCCGGTTCCCTTCGCAATGTCGCGCCCGGTGTGGCCCGCGGCCTGCAGGCTCTGCAGCCGGCGCCGGTACGGCCACACCTCAACGCGGAACGGTTCGGGCTCGAGCTCGCGCAGCGCCAGCAGCTTCTCCGCGGTACTGCGGTGCATGGTCGGGTTGTGCGCGATTCCGAGAATCGTGTTCTCGGCAAGCCCGGATTCGCGGGCAATAGTGCGGTTGCTCCACCCGGCGCGCTTCAGCTCGGCAATGAGCACCCGCGAGCCCTCGGTGGACACAAGGGGGTGCTGAAGACCCTTTACCTCCGCATGCTTCTGGCAGTACGGGTAGCCCGGTTTGCGGGCGCGGTTGGGGCACCTGCCGAATCTGCCGGTCGCTTGGCACTGGCCCTTCTCCTTCCCCATTAGAACTCCCAGTCCGAATCTGTGGTGTCTTCGGCCTTGCCCATGACGTAGCTGCTGCCGCTGCCGCTGAAGAAGTCGTGGTTCTCATCCGCATTGGGCGACAGCTGCGCCATAATCTCAGGCTGCACCTGCGTCTCGTCGGCGGGGAACAGCGCCTCGTATCCGAGGTTGTTCAGCGCCTTGTTCGCGTTGTAGCGGAGGAACACCTTCACGTCCTCGGTGAGGCCCAGTGGGTCGTAGATCGCCTCGGTGTAGTCGCATTCGTTCTCGTACAGGTCGTACAGGAGCTCGTACACCATCTCTTTGACGGCGTGCTGGCCCTGCTCATTTTTGTCCTGCAGGTGCCGCTGGAACTTGTAGCCGATGTAGTAGCCGTGAACGGCCTCGTCGCGGATAATCAGGCGGATTATGTCGGCGGTGTTCGTCAGCTTCGAGTGGCTCGCCAGGTGTAGCGGCCAGAAGAACCCGGAGTAGAACAGGAAGGATTCGAGAATGGTGGACGCGGCCTTCTTCAGCGCCGGGTCGCTTCCTCGGTAGAACTCCTCCACGCGCTCCGCCTTGTACTGCAGCTGCTTGTTCTCACGCCCCCACCTGAACGCCCGGTTGATTGCCGGGGTGTCTGCCAGCGTCATGAAGATGTTGGAGTACGACTTCGCGTGCACGGATTCCATGAACGCGATGTTGGTCAGTACGGCTTCCTCGTGCTGGGTCTGCGCGTCACCGATGAGGGAGACGGATCCCACGGTGCCCTGCAGTGTATCCAGCAGCGTCAGGCCCGTGAACACGCGCATTGTCACTTCGCGCTCGGCGTCCGTAAGCAGGTTCCAGGACGGAATGTCGTTCGATACGGGCACCTTCTCCGGCAACCAGAAGTTGCCGGTGAGGCGGTTCCACACCTCTAGGTCTTTATCGTCAGGGACGGTGTTCCAGTTGATGGGTTCAATCATGCTGCTGCCTTCCTTTTGATTCGTGCGGTGTAGCCTTCTGCCTCCCATTCGGCGGCTACGTCAACCGCCGCGTCTTGGGTGGTGTAGTCCCTGCCGTCGACGGGGAGCCATTCGCCCCAGGCGACGCCGCCGTTGACGCCACCAACCCAGATTTCGGTGATGTAGTCGTTCACTTCTCCTCCGGGAAGATGGTCGGTGCAATGGTCGTGAGCTGGTCGCGCACCATGCCCATGACCTCTTGCATTTCCGCGTCCGCGTCCGGGGCGGTGCGGCGCTCGATTACTTCGTGCCATGCGCGCAAGTTGCCGGTGACCACAATCCGCGTTTCGGTCATGTTCGGGAGCGCGGCGCGGGCGGCTTCGCGGACCTGCTTGCGGGGCAAGCCGTCGTCCGTGAGCACGTCCACGATGGTGCTGTAGTAGTGGGAGGTTTCGCGCTCGAGTTCGAGCAGTACGTCCTCCTCGCCGCGCATGGCGGGCGGCACCACAATGTCGGCGCGGCCCTCGTCTACGAAGCGCTGGGAGAGTTGGCTGTACGACAGGTGGCGGTGGCGGATTAACTCGTGGGTGAAGGCGCGGGACACGCCGGTGATGTAGAACGTGGCGGTGGCGTGCTCCGCAATGCTCCAGTGCTTCTGCTCGAACAGTGTGCGGCGTAGGTAATCGGCGGTGGTGGCCGTGGCCGGGTTCGGGCGGTTGAAGCTCTGGTAACAAGCCCTGCCAGCGAACTCGGTTATGTACTCCGCGTGGGCGGTGCCCTGTTGGGGTTCAAGCCACTCGGCGGCGTGGGGGGCTGTATCCAGCGTTCCGTCCAGTGTGGTGACAGTGGTGTGGGCAATGAGGGTCACGCCGGGTTCGGCGATTCTGGTCATTGGTTGTTCTCCTTCAGTCGGTTGATTTCGCGGTTGATGTACCAGCGGGCCTTCTCCAGGTCTTGCAGCACGTCGCCCTTCACCCGTCCGTCGACGCTTCCGGCGCGGGCCAAATACTTAGCCGCATTGCCGCAGTTAAACGTGAGGTTCTCCGCAATATCGATGACCTCCGCACCGTTGCTGAACCCGGTGTAATGCTGCGGGTGGTTCACAGGGTCACTCACGGGTCACCTCGCTAGCGATCTCCACTGCGGCGACCCGCATTTGCCGTGCCATTTCCGCTGCCGTGGTGGGGGTTAGCCGTAGCCGTCCGCCGTCCCACGCGACGCACACGTAGCCACCCTCGCGTTCAACCTTGATTTCCTTGAGCTCCATCATTGGTTCGCCTCCGAGTAGTCGGCGGACCCAAGCAAGGCGTGGGCGAAGTCGCGGGCCTGTTCAATGCTCATGTAGACCGACACCTCGTCGAATTTGCCGAGAGAGAACTCCACTTCCCCGAACCAGGTGCCGACGAGGATGCTGTCATCGTCGTAGCGCTCGGGATCGTCGTGCATGTTGATGATGGTGCTGCGTACCGGCACTTCTATGCTGGCGTAGTCGGATTTCAGGGTCGGTAGGTCTGGCGCGAGTAGGCCCGCGTCTGCGAGGTCTTGCGCGATACATTCCGGTTCTCGGCAGGGGTCGAACCCGTGGGCGCGGATTACGTCGGCTGCGCGGTCGATAGTGCTCATTCGGTGTCTCCGTTCAGTAGGCCGGTGAGTGCGCGGGCTACGGATTCGAGGTTGCTTGCGACGGCTGGCGCGTCCGGGCTGTTGAAGTCCCGGCACATTGCCGCGGCGCTGGTGCACGTGTCGCGCTGCGCTTCGATTCCGTCGCGCAGGCGGATCAGTTCGTGTGCGAGGTCTAGCCATGTGTAGCGGGTGGTGGCGGCTGCGCCCTGCTCCATCTCCGCGACTAGCTCCCGCAAACGGTCGTAATCAATGCTCATTGGTGTCTCCGTTCAGTAGGTCGGTGAGACGCTGCTCTGCTTCGAGGTAGGCTTCCCGCCGGGGGACATTGGGGGCGTATTCCGCTTTTTCTCCGAGGTCATCGGCAACCTGCTTCACCCCGTCCCGCAAGCGCAGTAGTTCGCGGGCGAGGTCGATCCAGATGTAGCGGGTAGTCGCCGCCACACCCTGCTCCATCTCCCCCACCAGCTCCCGTAGCCGGTCGTAATCAATGCTCATGCTTGTTCCCCCTCGTCTCGTGTGGTGCCGTCTGGGTGGTGGGTGCGTCCGTATTCGTCTACGACCCCGATTTTGCAGTGTGGGTGCGCGACGAGGAACCGGGCCGTGTGGAGACGGAAGTAATCTTCGGGGATCATGCCGTCGCGCCAGGCGGCGGCGATCCGGTCGCGGTTGTCGAGGTCGGCCCAGATTTGCTCTAGGTCGTGTAGGTGTTGGCCGGATTCATCGTCGTTTTCGATTGGCGGGTTGTGCGATTCGCACCGCAAGTACAGATACGTGCTCATTCGTGTTCCTCCGTCTTGGTGGGTGTGAGTTTGTAGCGGCTTGTCCCCGGATTCCAGCCGTAGGTGCCGCAGTCTGGGCAGCGGACGTTTTGCCAGCGGTGGCCGATCCTGCGTGCCGCTTCCTCCGCCGCGTCCCCATAGCCGTCGGGGAGCGGGAAGTCATGCAGCCGGTGGGGGCACTCGTCACGGGTGGTGCCCACGCCGGTTTCCCCTCCACACAGTCGAATGAATGTGGTCATGCTTCCTCGGTTTCGTGTCGGTTGTTGGGGGTTGGTTGGTATTCCCAGCCGGGTTGCGCGCCGATTAGTGGCGGGAGCATGGGGTCGGGGTAGTGGCGGCGGCGTTCAACCACACGGAGCCAGCGCCAGCCGTGGTTGCGGGTTTCCACGGGGCGCCACGCGAACCACCGCTGCCACGGGCCGTAGGTGCTGCTCATGTGTGTTCCTCCTGTTCTGCGAGGGCGAGTAGCGCGAGTGCGAGGGGTTTTGGGCCTTTGTTCCAGTTGTCTTGCGCCCAGTAGTTGGCGCTGCTGTAGTTGGCGTACAAATCCCCGTTAATGTCTTTATGTACCGACTTCTTTAGGTCGTGGTTCCTGGGCAGCACGACTTCGCGGGTGCGGGCCATGCGGTCGGCGTAGGCGACGGCTTCGGCGTGGTGGTGGAACATGCGGACACACGGCACGCTCGCGTCCACCACCGTCTGCGGTCGCAGTGAGTGGTAGTCCCTCGGGTAGGCCAGCCACTTCCTGCTGTAGATGTGCTGCTTCACTTCCCAGCGGCTCATTCGACTACCTCCGGCTCCCCCACCAAGCGGCGGACAATGCGGGTTTTAATGTCCGGGTTCATGCACTTGAGTAGGGCCACCATTTCAGCGGCTTCGTCGTGGGTCGGTCGCCAGTCGTACATGTGTCTGTAATCACCGTTGTCGTCGATGCCTGTCTGCACCGCGTACTCGTAGTGCATGCTGGCGACTAGTTCCGCGAGTGCGGGGGTGGCTTCTACCAGCGGGGCGTACTTCGCGGCCACGGTCACGGGGCGTTGCCCGTCCCCCGCTTCTTGGCGTGCCGTGTTGAGTAGCTCGCGGGCCTTGTCCGGGGTGATGTTGGTGGTCACTTGCCCCACCCCCAGCGCAGCACCTGCCGCTCCGTGCCTGCCATCTCGCGGTCGGTAAGCCGGGTTTTAACCTTGCGCCAGGCTCCGAATTGGTTCTTTTGCCATGCAAAGTAATGGGATTCCGCGACTACGGTTCCGGCGGGCGCGTTCGCGTAGTCCTGCTCGGTCACCAGCGTTTCCGGGTGGGTCGGTTCTTCCGGCGCCCCTACCTCGCGCAGTTCGTACCGCTTCCCGTTCGGGGTGATGGTCTTCGGGGATTCCAGCACCGGGCGACCCAGGCCCATCTGGTCTACGTCGCAAACACGGATATTTCCATGCAATTTATCCAGCATGACCACCTCGTGCCCATCAGCGTCTACAGCCCCGGCCAGGTAGTGCTTCTCGTCGTTCCACTCCACGTCCGCCATCGTCAGTGGGTCTGTGGTGGCCATGATGTGCTCGCGAGCAGCCTTAGCGGCACCCGTCAGGCTGTTCGGGTTGCGGGATTCAGCCCACTCACGGGCTAGGCGTGCGGTTTCGTTACTCATTGGTGTCTCCGTTCCGGTAGGGGTCGGTCGCCAGCTCGTAAATCAGCAGGCCCGCGAGGGCGTAAACAACCGGGAGGATTGCGCCGGTGCCGGCCATGATTACGGGCACCGACAGGGCAGCGAGTGCCGCGATAATGAGGAAGATGATTGCGCGGTTGGTCATGGCTAGGCCCCCTGCAGGATGTCGTGGAGGGAGCGGGCGGGCGCCACATCGTCGGCGGTGTCGCGGACGATGTTCAGCGCGAGGTTGAGGCCGGGCAGTTCCGCTGGGGTGGCGGTGGTGCGGGCTTCTTTGAGGCGTTGTTCTGCCATGTCGAGGGCGCGTAGGCCTTCGTTGTTCCCGTGGTACATGACGGGGTTCCTTTCTCCGCGTTGCAGCGCGGTCTATGTGGTTGTGCGGGCCGGTTGGCCCTGGTGCCCGTGGCGGGGGCTTGAACCCGCCTGCCTGCCTTGTCGGGCTAGTTGTCGCCGCGGACGTCGGCTACGACGTCCCAGAAGTCCATGCCCTCGCGCTCCACGAGCTGGCCGTCCTCGTTCCATTCGGTCATGCGGTGGGCGACTTCCTGCGCTTGCTCGCTGGTGAGCTCGACATCTCCGAGGCCCGGGGTGATGTTCTGCTCGATGTAGTCGGCGGTGGTGGCGTAGGTGGCCATCTTGTGTCCTTTCTGGGGTTGCAGCCCCTCTGCTCTTTGTTTGTACCCCTAGTTTATTACACACTTTGTCATAATGTCAAAGGGAAACCGAAACGCCCTCCGGCTCACCCAAAACCTGCAGGTAAACCCCCTCACACCCCTTCTCTACCAACGAAATCGCACACGACGATTCAGTCACAATCCACCAGCAGTCATCCTCAACAACACCCGCGTCCACCAGCCCGTCAATCGCAGGCTTCAGCGTCGCAGTGATGTTCTCCCGGTCACGCCGACGCCGGTCAGCCACCAACCACACCAGCCGCACCTTCGCCGTCCCCAACCGCGGGATACCCGCCTGCCGAGCCAGCAGCGCCGACGCCTCCCGCACCGCCTTCTGCTTCTTCGCCCTAGGAGCCCAATGCTCGCGGTCATTGAGCGACAGCGGCGGCTTCACCCACGGCAACTTCAAGTCCCACTGCGTCACGCCAGCGCCTCCCGCTCAAACAACGAGAACTGGATAACCACCTCGCGGTCACGGCGGGGCGGGGCCGAGTGGCGCTTCCGGTCAACCTGCTTCCGCAGCCCCACCCGTACCTCACCATTAGCCCGGGCCCGAGCCAACTCCTCGTTGTACGCCTTACGGCAGTTCGTGCAGAACCCCCGCCCCCGGTGCATTGCGTACCCGTCCGGCACACGGTCACGCGTCCACCGCACCATTGGCGTGCCGCAGCTTTTGCACCTGTCCCCTGCCTTCGCCCGCGGCGTCACCTCGACGGCAGGGGGAAGCTCCCCCGCCCGGGCCGCGAGCTCCATAGCTGCGCGCTGCGAGCCGTCGCAGTACACCCCGGCCTGGATCACACCGACCGCGGGGTGTTGGTTGCTGAAGTCGATACTTGAGCCGGCTGTCAGCGCCTGCTTCGCGCACTGGTTGATGATGGGGCACTCTTCGCAAATCTGTATCGCACGCACTGTCGATGGTGCGTCACGGCCAGCCGGGTTGGTAAACAGCTCCCGGTCTTGGTATGTGCATTTCGCGCCTTCCACATCGGCCACACTAACACCATCGGGTGTGTATTGCGAGCGGTTTCAGTTCCCACCCGCAATGAGGGTGAGCACGCGGGAGAGCTCCGCGACGTGGGAGGGTTCTAGCTCGATGGTTTGGCCGTTGACCTCTATTTCGTAGGCGGTGAAGGTGTCCTTCGGGTCGTGCGCCCTGGTGACTTTGCAGGGCGCACCAGGCGGGGTGAGGGCTGTTGTCTCAATCATGTTAGGAAGTCTGCTCCGGGTGGTTATGCGGTCGGCTCGGTGCCGTCAATGGTAGAACACATTTGCGACGTACACGAACACACGTTCTAATTACATGGCCGGGGATAGCGTTGCAGCACTACCCCAAAACTCCCCTTCTCCGTGAAACCAACTACGACACGGAAACGAACGGAGCCTCAACCCCCAGCCGTCGTCGGATAAACTCAACCCCCGCCGGCTTCACGTACGTTGTGTGCTTCAAGAACTCCCGCCCGTCCGCGTTAACATACTTGTGCGGACGAACCAGAAAGTAGCGCTCATACTGCCGGTACGGGGTGTTGTACAGGTGCCCCGACGGGATAAGCACTCGTTCCTTCCGTAGCCTGCGGAACAACTCGTTTTGCCCCATGCCCAGCATTTTCGCTACTGCACCCATGTAGTAGGTGCCGTCGGTTCGCATGAAACTGTCGAACGCCTCTGCCTTGGGGCGCGCCTCGTCCGCTTCGGCTTCCGCGACGTGGGCACGCGCCATTGCAGCCTCGGAGAGTTCCACCGCTTCGGCCTTCTCGGCCTCCAGGCGCTCCATCTTGGAGTTGGCCACCATGAGGGCACGGGAGAGTAGTTCCTCGTCCGTGAGTTGTGCGGGTTGCTGCGTTTCGGCCTGGCGGGTGCGGGTGGCGAAGTATGCCTGCGCGGACGCGACTTCCGGCTTGTTAGGGTCGCCGTTCATGGCGACGAGGTACGCCGCGAACCGGGTTAACTCGTAGTCCTCTTGTGGACGGCCCGCGGTCTTTTTACTAGATCGGATAAAAAGGCTGGTAACGTCCATTTTTTGGTTGTGCGCTGCCTTAATGGCGCGGTTCAGTGCGTTCTCGAAGTTCTGCCACTTGCGGTAGCCCATGAGTTGGGCGAGGTCGCGGGCGCTCCAAAACTCGGAGCCGTCCTCGCGCTCCTGGCGATACACGTCAAAAGGGGTGGGGGATTGTTCTGCCCCTGCGGGTATGACAAACTGACCCATGATTCAACTCCTTATTAGTTGAGTCCACGCCACGGGGTGTTGGTAGCACCGCCGTGGCCCAAAAATATCGGGCACCAGGTCTAAGTGACCTAGTGCCCTTTAACTTACCCGACCCTTGCCATTTTGTCAATGGTCAGCGGTCGCCAGAAACAATCCGGCTCACCCACGCTGTTGAACGACCCAACCGGCGCGCAATCTGCCCACGGCTCACTCCACCGTCTACGGCTCGCTGGAACTCCAAACGGCGTGCAGCCTTAGCAGCCTCCACCGCGCCTTCGTAGTCCTGGTGCGCCTCAACGGCAGCGGCCAACAGCTCGTCATGCTCACTGTCCACTACTGCCCCGCAAGAACTAGCTTCAAACCATTCACGCCCTGCCCTTGAATAAGGTGAGGGCAACCCGTAGCGGTAGCTGCTAAGAACGCCGGGGTCACCTTATCCTCCGGTACGTCCTTCACCTGGGCACGAATTGCAGATTCCCCCTTGGCGCGGATTGTCTCAAGGGACTCTGACTGTTCCTGTTCCGCGTACCCGCAAGACAAAATAACGACGCTGCGGAATGTATCGTTTGACAGCCCTACAGACTTCGCACCCTGCTCCATGAGCCAATCATGGGTAGGTTTCGCCTGTTCATCTACTGGGTCTTTGTACTCGTAGGTGCTGGTGGCTGGCTCTGCGTCCTCGTCGGAGGTGTCGCCGCACGCGGTGAGGGTGAGCGCGGTGGCCGCGGCCAAAGCTGCAATTTTCTTATTCATGGGTTCCGTCTCCCTTGTTGTTTTCTGTGTTCCCGCCGTTACCTTACCCGGCGAGCGTTCCTAGAACGGCGGCTCCGGGTCGCCGCCGCCGAACCCGCCCGTGTCGCCGGTCGCGCCGCCCCACGGGTCATTCTGCGGCGTCTGGCCGCTCTTCTGCCCCCAGCCACCCTGCTGCTGACCCCCGCCGCCATTCGACTGGTTGCGGTTCACCTGCGCGGTGGCGAACTTCAGCGACGGAGCCACCTCGCGCACGTTCACCTCAAACACGGTGCGCTGCTCCCCCTCCTTCGTCTGGTAGGAGCGCTGCTGCAGCTCGCCGGTGACGTTCACCCGCATGCCCTTCTGCAGGCTGTTGGCCACGTTCTCCGCGGCCTCCCGCCAGATGTTGCAGGTGAGGAACGTGGTGTCGCCGCCCTCCCACTGATTCGTCTCCTTGTTGAACCGGCGGCTGTTGGCAGCGACGCGGAAGTTCGCCACCGCAGCGCCCGAAGGGGTGTAGCGCAGCTCCGGGTCTGTGACCAGGGTTCCGCCCTCGATGTTGATGTTAGGAAGTGCCATGTTTCCTGTTCCTTGCGTTGAATTCGTCTCGGTTGAGTTTCAGTTTCGTCTCCGCGTCTCGGGCGTGCGTTGGGCACAGCCCGAAGTACGCTCCTAGCCGGTCGTGGGGGTCTATGAACCCCGTGCAGCGGCTGTACTGGCAGTGCCCTACTTGGTGCCTACCCATACGGCGTTCACCCCTCCGTGGCGCTTCGGCTGCGTCGAGCAGCGGTATCCGGTCTTGCGGATAATCCCGCGGCGCGACCAGGCCATGAGGAGGCCTCCGTATGCGTTCGGGGTTGTGGGGTCGCCGGCCTGGTCGAGGAGGCGGCGTAAATCGTCGGCGGTGAACTCACGCCCGGTGTTCGCCAGGTAGCCCATAGCCCGGTCTGCTGCGACGTGCCAGCCGCGGTGCACAGCAATGTTGGCGTAGTAGGCGGCTTCTGCCGGGTGCGTTTCGCCCCACAGCGGGTCTTGCGTGCCCATCATGCCGACGGTGCCCCCGGGAAGGCGCGGAGGTAGCTTTGTGCCTCGCGCAGTTCCGCGACCGCTTGGTTCAGCTTCGCGTGGACGTACGGCTTGTCGAGGCCGGCGTCTTGGTAGCTGTGCAGCGCCTCGTAGCATTCCTCGAGCGCGCCCGTGAGTGCGCCTTCGAGGTTGCCCAGGGCCGTGAAGGTGGGCAGTTTCATTGTGGTGTCCTTTCTCCGGTTGCAGCCGGTCTTGTGACGTTGGTGAGGGGCGCAGGGTCGCAGTGCCGCTCCCGCGACGGTGGGAATAGTGCCGTCGCATTGCCCGTGAGCGGGTACGCCCTTGCGCGGTGCTGAAGTACGCCAAAACGCACCACCGCCCCTGCGTGCCCGCCTGCGGGGTTGAACCGCAGCGCACCCGGTGAAGGGCGCGGGCCCGGCGCGGGCTACCTATTCGATTGTGTGGTGTGCCAGCCGTCGGCACGAGGCGCAGTATCGCCCGGCTCCGGTGGCGGTCAGGACTGGGAGGGGTAATTCTCCTGCACCCAGTCCTCATCCCATCCGATGTTCTCCCGCTCCATGTAGTAGCTGGTGGTGGAGGGGTAGACGGTGTACTTGACCTCGCCGTTGATCAGTCGGTGGAACGCCTCGCGCTCTTGGTCGTAGCGGGACCGCTTCTCCCGAATCTGGCGGTTAATCTCGTCGCCGTCGGCCACACGGCGAATGGTTGTTCCGTCCACCTCGGCAAGCGGGTTCTCGTGTGCTGCAGCCACCAGCGTCTTCCACAGGTCGAGCAGCTCCGGAGTTTCCAGCACCAGCTGGTTCACCGTGAACAGCTGCGCGCCCTCAACATTGCCCCAGTAGGGCTTCACGTCGTCGTATGAGCGGGGCGGGTTGGTCTTCGGCAGCTCGTCTAGCGTTGCGCCGGCGTACTCCGACATGGGGGCGGATTCTGGCTTCTTGGACATGGTGGTGTCCCCTTCCTCCGGGTTGCAGCCCGGTCTAGTAGTGGTGGCGGTGTTGCCACCTCGTGCGCGCCCCGGCCTCGAACCGGAGAGGGTTCCACCCGCGCTAGTTGTACGCCAGGGCGTTCAGGCACTCCTGCGGCAGCAGCACCCACGCCACGTCGAGCACCGCGTTCCAGAACTCGACCTGCATTGCAGCCTCCATCACTCGCCCTCCTTCCCCATCAGCCCGTACTCGGTCATGTACCCGGCGAGGGCCTGGTTCGCCCGGGACGCCGCGTCTGCCAGCGCCTCCCATGCCCGCAGTCGCTCGTCGTACGGAGCTACCCGGGCGGCGCTCTCCAACGCCCGCTTCGCGTCCATGCCGGCACCGAGCAGGGCGCGCTCCATGCGCACCCGGTCGGCTTCCTGCGCTTTGCTGTTCACTACCGCTCCCACCCGTCGAGCGTGTCCACCTCGGGGTCACGCGGAGCCTCGGGGCCGGCCAGCAGGTCGTAGGCGAGGCGCGCCGTCTGCAGGACTGCCCCGACGCTGCGCACGGTCATGACGCGGATCGTTTCGGTGTTCCCGTTGTCCTCGTTGCGCAACGTGATGGCGTGGCACCCCGGGTCGAAGTCGAGGGTCGCGGTGAGGTTCTCGTACGCGAGGTGGTCACCCACCCTCCGCCAGTGCTTTGCGATGTGGGGTGCGCGTTCGAGCAGCATGTCCATCGTTGTGTTCCTTCCTCGGCGTTGCAGCGCCGTCTTGGTGCGGGGCGGGTGCCCCTAGTGCCCGTGGGGAGGCTCGCACTCCCCTGCCTGCTGGTCGGGCTGATTGCCGGCCCGGAGGCTGGCGGTTGCGGTTAGTCGAGCTCGAGGGCCAGGTTGTCGAGGGCGTAGGCCAGGTCGCGGAGGAACGCAGGGAGGGCTGAGCCGTCGGCGTACATAAGCTCTTGGACGGTGTCTTCGAGGGATTCCTTCAGGGTGGTGCTGAACTCCCAACCGTTCTGCATGGCCATCTCGGTTTCGAGCTTGTCGACGATGTTCTGTGCGGTGAGGTTGTCGGCGGTGGTTTTCATCGCGGTGTCCTTTCTGGGGTTGCAGCCCCTCTTTCGTTGTTGCCCTAATCCTATTCCATAGTTTGTAATAATGTCAAACGTACAGGTCAAACACGCTTTACAACATCCTTCACCGCGTCCAACACCGCACCCGACACCACAGGCCGCGATTCCAGCACCGGCCTTGCGTGCCCACGCACCTCACCAAACCGGCCCTCCGACAGCTCCCGGTCACGCTGCACCCGCCGCGCCTCACGGTGCGCAGCCAGCAGCTCACGCTTCACCGGCTCGGATTCCCACCGCGCCAGCACAGCCCGCGCAGCCTGCTTCAGCTCCCGCGGGGTACACATCCGCTCCCCCGCAATCTCCACGGCCCACACACGCACCGCCTCCGGCCACACGCCCTTCGGCACGCTGATAGACCCGAGCACGTCGGCCCACACGGCCACCACCTGCTCCGTGGGGCGCGGGAACCGGTCAGGTGCCAGCGCCTTGCCGTAGGTAATCACGTTGCCGGCAAGCTCAATCTTCTCCTCGGGCGTCACCGCTCAAGCTCCTTCCACTCGTTGCCCTGGCGCTGCTGCTGCATGCGCTGAATCATCTGCTGCGCCACATCATTCGCCGTTGGCTGATAATCGCCGCGCTGCCCCACGTCCGCGCCGAGCGTTTCCTCGTCCTCCCAGCGCCCCTGGTTCAACCAGGTGGCCGGGTACGGCAGCTTGTCCTTGCTGCGCCCCTCGACGCGCCAGGAACGCACCGAACGCTCGACACCGGCCAGCAGCTCCTCCCGGGTCGCCCCGTCTTTGCGGGCCCGCTTGTACGCCCTCTCCGCGTCCTTCTTCCCCACCTTCCGCGGATAGGTCGCGTACCAGTCCGCGAAGTCCTCCGCGAGGCTCGGCACCGGGACGGCCAGCTCCCCCTGCCCCCCTTGGGGGGCTTGGGGGGAAGTTGGTGTTCTACCTAGTGTTTTATCTTGGTCTTCTATGTAGGTATTTTTTACCTCCGGCCCGTGGGTAATTTTTACCTCCGGCCCGTGGGTAATTTTTACCTCCGGCTCCCCCTCACCGTCGGTATTTTTTACCTCCGGTTGCCACGTCACCAAACGCTGCTCACGCAGCCGGTAGTCATTCCGCCCAAACTTGCCAGGCTCCCCAGGAACCGGGACACGCTCAACCAACCCCAGCTCCTCCAAGTCATTGATCGCTTGCGTGACCGTCTTCGGGGTCACACCGAGCTGCTCGGCCATGAGCTTCACCGTCACTGGGAAGTCAGGCCGGTGCGTGAGCAGGTTCCCCAGCACCGCGACCACACGCAGCGGGAACCCGGAACGAAACAGGGCGTTGGGAATCGTCGCCCAGTTCTCGTCAATGGAGCCGTCACGATAAATCGCCACCTACGCAGCACCTCCCACCGGCTGGTTGTGCTCGTCCAGGTAGCCGGCTGCGCGTAGCTCCTCCAACGCGGTATCCACCGTGCGCCACGTCAACCCGGTCAGACCCGATACCTGATTCACCGTCAACCCTTGGGGCCACCGATTCGCGGCCAGCACCGCGTACACCTTCAACGCCCGTGGGGGCATGGCCGACAAGTCAGCGGGTATACCTACCTGCCTCATTACTGCACCCCCTCGGCTTTCTCGTAGCCACCGCCCGGGGTGAGGTACACCCAGCCCCGGCCCGGTACTTTCATCGGCTTATACGCCGGGTCGCCGGTGTAGTGGCGCGACACCACGGCCCCCACGTCGCGCCCCGCCTGCGGGGAGCGGTGCGTCAGGTAGTCGTGGCAGGCGTGGCACGCCGCGCAACCATTCCCGATGGTGTGCGGGTTGCGCGACGCCCCCCGCGACTGGCGGTGGTGAAACTCCTCCGCCCGCCCGGTGCAGACACCGGGGAATCCGACCTCACACCGGCCCCCGTTGCGCATCATCACCGCCGCGTACACTTCCTCCGGCACCCGCCCGTTCTTCGCGGGTTTGCGCTTCATGTAGGAACGCTTCATCGTCCGTGCTTTTCCTTTCTCCGTGCTTCAAAATTGGGGTTGCAGCCCCGTCTAGGTGTTTGGCCTGGCGCGCCGTTCCCACTCCTGCAGGTGCCTTAGGAGCACCTGCACTGTCCCCGCGCTCAACGCCTCCGTAATGGCCTCGGACAGCTCCCGCGACGGCAAGTGGGTAATGCACCAATCGATAACCCGCACCGCCTGGCGGTCACGCCAGCTAAGGGCGCGCAGGCTAGGCTTCGACAAGCTCACCCTCAACCACCTCCCCGTCGAGTTGGTCTTGCACGTTGCGCTGCGCCCGGTGGCTAATCTCCGCTTGCACAATCTCCACCCGCTGCGTGTCCTTCATGCGCTGGTAGTACACCAGCCCCTTCTTCAGCGCCTCGTCGGACTGCTCGGTAGCCTTGCGAGCGAACTCCGCCAGCTGCTCTGCCGTCGCCTCCTGCTGCGGCTTCTGCTTCGGCTGTGGATTATCGGCTAGTGAATCGTCCTGCACCGCCTCGCGGAACGTCGCCGGCGCGGTATTCGCCCCCACCCCCATCGTCTCCAAAAGCTTCACCACGGAGAAGTCGTTGAACGTCCGCTCCTGCCCGGGCTGCAGCTGCAACGCCGGAACCGTGGTAGCGATCTTCGTCATTGTCCAGGTGCGGGGTTGACGGGCCTGCACAATCACCTGCACCCGGTACGGCAAGCGCTTCTGCGCCTGAATCTTCCAGTCCTTCTCCTTCGTCGGCCTGCCCTCATCGTCCATAAGCGTGACCTTCTCCAGGCGGGCGGTGCCGATCACCACACCCGGGAATCGACGCAGCTGGCCCATCACCCCCTCCCAGGTGTCGCCAGCCCGGTTCCACAGATCCATGTCAATACGAATGCCACCCTCGGGAATCTTGCGCCCCTTGCGGGTGGCGCGCCGGTTTGCCTCGGCCTGCGCATTCTCCGTGATCAGCTCCCACAATTCGGTGAGCGAATCGAAGATGAGCATGTTGTTCTTGCCTTCAGCAGCGGGGTGCGCCGACGCCCACGCAATCGCCTCACGAATCATCCCCACGGTGCCGTCATGCTCGATGATTTCAAAGTCAGCACCCGGAACCTGCCCGTATTCATCGGCCATGCCCTCGCCAAGCTCGATGAAGAATGCCCTGTCGACCGATTCCATGCCGGTTGCTTCGACAGCGGCCCAAGTTTTACCTCCACCCTCGACGCCGGCGAGGAGGATAAACGGCCATGAGGTCTGCCCGGTGGGTTTCCTAGTGGTGATGGTCATTGTTACTTGCCCTCCTCAATCTCGCGGAACGCTGACTGCGCCAGCGCGTCCTTAATCGGTTCCATCTCGCGCTCGAACGCGGCCTTCGCCTGCGCGCTGCGCCCCTTCGCCACTGTGAATCGCGGGCTCGAGGCGTCCTGAATCTCCCAGCCCAACGGCAGCTCCTTGCCCCCGCTGAACTCCCAGCCCTTCAGAACCTCCTGGCAGACTTCCTTCTCCACCTCTGCGGTCACGGACGGCACCAGCAGGTCTTCGCGGCCTGCGGCCTCGACCAGCTTCACGATTTCCGCGGCTTCCGGTGTGCCGTTGGCCGGCAGCATGTCCTCGACCTCGTGGCCGTGCTCGACGGCGTAGCCCAGCAGCACGGAATCATCGTCCGGCACCGCCTTCTTGTTCGGGGTGGACATGGACACGGTGCCAATCTTCACGCCGTTGTCGTTCTTGATTTCGGCCTTGTCGCCGGGTTCGTACTGCGCGGCGAGCTCGGCGGTTTCGTCTTTGTGGACGGCGTACAGCATGTCGAGCACGAACTTCTGCTTGATGAGGCGTGCTGCGCGCTCGTTTTTGGTTAGTTGCCCCTGTGTGGCGGGGTGGTTAGGATTAGAGGTGCTCATGGTCTGAATTCCTTTCTCCGTGAGCGTCTTTGCCCGGTTGGTGTTGCAGCGCCAGCCGGGCCTTCGTTTTGCCGGGTTGCAGCCCGGTGTACGCACTCTGCGGTGTGTACTGGTATGCACTCTAGTACACAGTTTGTAAAAAAGTCAAACCTAGTGCGATACGCTAAAACCCATGACACCCAACCCGCCCCCACAATGGCTCCCCGGGCGCATACTCCAAACCGCCCGAGAACAGGCGGGACTGTCTAAACGCCAAGCTGCCCTCAACGCCGGAATAACCCCCACGTTCTACAGGCGCATAGAAGACGGCGGGCACCTTATCAAC
Source organism: Corynebacterium ureicelerivorans (assembly GCF_000747315.1). Taxonomy (NCBI): domain Bacteria; kingdom Bacillati; phylum Actinomycetota; class Actinomycetes; order Mycobacteriales; family Corynebacteriaceae; genus Corynebacterium; species Corynebacterium ureicelerivorans. Next base: position 1,818 of record NZ_CP009216.1, on the reverse strand, counting down.
GGCGAGTTCACACCCGTCAACCCCTCTGTGGAGAAGCTCACCGCCGCCGCTAAAGCAGTCAGCGCAGACCCCCACGCGGTTCTCTCCGCAGCCGGCTACAACCCCGCCGACGTGCAAAGAAAGACCCTCCACAGCAAGGTGGAGGGTCTACCTGACCGGCTACTACCAGCCGCGCTGAACCTTATCGAGCAGCTGGAACGCTAGGCCCAGCGTTTCGGGTCGCTGAACATCCTGTCGAGGTCTGCCGGGTCGATACGCACCATCCTTCCTGAGCGTCGGGCCGGTAGGTCGCCTGACCGGATACGCCGGTCAATCGTGCGGACATTGCAGCCGACAATGTCCGCGGCCTGCTGTCGAGTGAGCAAGGTTGCAGCCATGCTTCACGGTTCCTTTCTCCGTCTCCTAGTGTCTACTAGTGGACACTACAGTACACACTACCGGAGGGTGGCGCTCACCCGCTCCATGAGCTCGTCCGTACGCCCGGAACGCACCTTCATGTACACGTCGAGGATGGTGGAAACATCATCCTGCCCCAGCAGCGCGCCTATCTCCTTCAGGTGCGCGCCCTGCTCCGCCAAGCGGGTAATCAGCCAGTTCCTCCCGGTGTGAGGGTTGATACCCGCGTCGACGCCGGCCCGCCGCTTCACCCGGTTCAAGATACTGCGGTAGCTGGTGTCCATCACCATCTGCCCCGTCGCGGTGCGGGTGAGCAGCACCATTTTGCGCGTCCCACGGTCAGTCTCTACCAACGTGGCCAACCCGTCATGCGCCCATAGGTGAGCGAGGAACAGCGGGGCGTCCGCGTCCATGATGGGTATCGTGCGCCTCCCCGCGGACGTCTTGGGGGTGGACATGACCACCATCCGGGTTTTCCCGTCGATGGTGAGACGCTGCGCGTTCTGCCGTACCGCCACGGCGACTTTAGGGAGCCACGGCACCGGGCGCGGCGTCACCGTCACATCCTCCACCTCCACCGCTATAGCCTCACCGATACGCGCCCCATGATGAAGGATGAGCGACGTCAACGGCTTGTACGCGGCGTCCATGTGGTCGAGTATCGCGGCGAGCTCCCAGTCCTCCGGCAGGTACTTCTCCTGCGCCTGTACCCGCTTGCCGGCCTCCCGTACTGCCGCGGGGTTCGCGTCTATCATCTCGCGCCGGACGGCTTCTGCGCACGCGGCTCGAAGTCGCTTGTAGGCATGCTGGTTCGTTGTCTTCGCGTCGGGGTAGGCGGCTTGCAGGCCGTCCCACCACTTGTACACGTCCGCTGTTGTGAGGCGGGTGAGGGGAATGTTTTTCAGCCCCACCACCCGTGGGTCACTGTCCCCGGGCGGGAGTGGGGCGAGAATGCGGTTGTGTACTTCCCTCCGATAGCTTTGCAGCGTCGACGGCTTCAGCCGTGACGTCAGGATTTCGAGGTAGGTTTCCAGCCATTCCCCAACGGTTATGCCGTCCGCCTCCGCCTTGGCTGCGCGGGTTGTGGGGGGCTCCCATGCGTCGAGGTCGATTAGGCGGCGTTCGTGGGCGAGCCAGCCCTCCGCGTCGCCCCGGGTTGCGAAGCTGTGGCCGGGGGTGTGGCGTTTGCTGTCGGGGCCGGTGTATTCGGCGTAGAAGCGTGTCCGCTTTTTGGTGATTTTGCCCCAGGTTCTTCTCCGGGCCATGCGTTCCCCTTGCGTTCCCTTCCGTAAGTCGTTTCATGTCCGCGTGTGTCTACTCGTGTCTACTATGGAATAGTGCCACACGCTGCGGAAACGAAAGAATCCCCAGGCCAACAATGACCTGGGGATTCCCCTCGGTGGAGCCGCCGGGAATTGAACC